>JAKJDA010000039.1 GCA_022706165.1 Candidatus Hydrogenedentota bacterium
CCCAGCGGCTATCCCCGGATTCACAGGGCCGAACGCTCGCCTTTAGGCCAGAGACTTCGGCGGACGCCATGGCGCGGTCGATCGGCACGGGCCCGAGGCGCAGACTCAAGCGCGTGGGAGGCTCGTCGAATCGATACGTGAACCGATGAACGTTGTCCGATCGCTCGTAGGCGTAGTCGCAAAATCCGCGCGCGCTGCCCGTAACGACCGGCATCCGCCGCACGTACATGCGCGTCCATGCGCCGGGAAACCGTGGCACGAGGCGCGTGTGCGCGGGGTCGTTGTCGTCGATGCCGAGCGTAAGACGCACGGCCTTCACGCTGTCTGCAAGGTGTGAATCCTGTCCGGCGTAGCCGTTGACGGGCAGATAGTATTTGCCGCTGCGATGAACGACGATCCCTTCGGGACTGGCCCATCCTGCGAACTCCGGCAAGTAGCAATGGCGCAGCAGCATCGATAGAAACTGCTCGGCGTCGTGCATCTCATCAAGCAGTAGCGCCGTCTGCGTCATCATGCCCTGGCCATACCCGTACATGCGCAAGCAATCGTAATTCTTGTCGCGCATTAGTTGCCGGTACGCGTTGCGGGATATGTCGAGCGCCCGGCGCTGGTCGGCGTCGCCTTTCGCGTAGTCATCCAGCGGCGTATAGGTGTCTCCCTCGGTCGCCAAATGTATCGGCACGAGTTTGTGGGCGTGGTCCTGCCAGTCGCAACCGGGCTCGGTGTGCCATACCGGCCCCTCGGGACTAGGCTCGACGAGATGCGTGAGGATGCCTTGGCGCAGACGATTGTACAGCGCCTGCCACCGCGCAACCGTCTCGGTCTTGCCGAGTTGTTCGGCCATGCGGATGGACAGCTTCACGCCGTGCAGGCAACTGTACGAGCCGTAGATGTCAAATGCGCCACACTCGCTGCACGTGAACAAGATGTCGCGCTTGGTTCCCGGATAATCGGGGTTCTTGTCGAGTTGAAACTGGACCCACTCGACCGCCGCCTCGGTGGCGCGCCAGCGTTTTTCATTCCAATCGCGCGGACGTCCCTTTGCGTGCCACGCCATATACCTGCCCCACATGCAGTTGCCGTGGCCATCGTTCTCGCGGTTGCCGCGCTCGACGACGTCACCCGCCTGCGCGACGCAGGCTTCGTAGAAAGAGCGATTTCCCGCGATACGGTTCCAGTGTGGAGGCGTGGCCTCGTCGAACAAGCAGCCGTCGAGCCAATCGAGGTAGGTCTCCGTGAATTTGTCATACCCGAACGCGACCGCCTCGCGCAGCAGTTGGCCGACCCCTCGGGTCCAGCCCGCTCCGCACAGCGGCATGTCGCCCGGCTTGCGTTCTTGATAAAGACGGAGCCACTCCGCGAGATCCGCAAAGGGCGTCTCGTTGCGGCGCCATGTCCCCATTCCCATCTTGTAGCCGCCCATCAAACAGCCGGAAGACACCGGCGACGAACAGCCTGACCCTGTGTCGGCTATGTGGGCAGCGGACTCAGGGCCGTTGCGGTAGAGATAGGTCGCCGCGTAGACAGCCTCGGGCGCGCCTTGGAAATCGTACTCGGGACCGAAGTAGCCTGCCGGAACCTCAGGCGTTGTCAGGACGGGCAGATCGTCGACAAACGTATAGAGCGCGCACATGATGCACTCGACATCGAGAAGGTGCGCCTCGCCCTCGATATTTCCCAGCGATACGGGCTGCACGTTGGGCGAGTCCGCCGCGATATCCGGCAGCGCGGGCAAATTGGCGGCAGGCGTTTCGGTCTCGAACGTGATTGCGCTGATCAGCGGGAAGTCGTACAGTTCCGGCACGCCGCGAAACAATAGTTGCTCGACGGCGCGTCCTTCGAAATCCACCGAAAAAATGAACCGGGCGTTGTTGCTCTTCGCGCCCATGAAGCGCACGCCGTCAACAAGGCGCACGGCGTCGCGAATACAGTCGCGGTATTCGTCGCGTCCCTCGAACAACCGGGCGTCCCAATTCGCTCCGCCGGGGTCGCTGCATTCCGAGTTGTGCCACGTCAAATCCCACGGATGACCGTACCAAAGGTTAAACCCAAAGATAAGCGGAATGACCGTATGCCCGCCTTCCGTCCACACAACGATGATTTCGCCCGCCTTGTCGCCGACAAAATGCGAGAAGCCGTGGTCGCCTTTGGGGCTGTACCATGATCCATTGGCGATGTCGATGTTGTGAATCATCCCCAGGAAATGCGCGGTCTCGACTCGGGCTCCGAACGTGAAAAACTGCATTCCCAGCGTAGCCGGGTCTTCGATCTCGACAGGATACGAGTGCACTTCGCCCCACTTCGCGAGGGCCTTGTGATCTTGATCGCGCCACAGCCACGGTTGAATCCAACTCTCGACCCCGCGCACCAAGAACGGGATCCCGTGCGCAACGATCGGTCGACTTTCCAAACGCGAAGGAACCGCGAAAAAACGCGAGCTGCTTGGCGCGGGTTGGGCCGCAGCCAGGCGCGTCTGCATGGGGCGCGTATTGTGCAGCGCAAGCCGAAGCGCCACGTCGCGTGCGTCCGTGTCAACCGTAAACGCGCAACGCGCGAAGTATGGACCTCCGTCAAGCTCGCGTTGCGCAAAGGTCAAGGTCTGCGGCATGGCGTTAATCGAGAAACCCGCAAACCCTTCGAAAACGCCCCCCAACGCGTGACCATACGCCTTGTCCAGATTCGGGTCGTACACGAATTCCACAACATAACGGCCGACGGTCAACCGCAGCGATTGTTCGAACACAAACGATTGTCCATCGGCAATTTCGGGCTCGCGCACTTGTATCTGCTTCGCGTGCCCGTCTTTTCCGCGCCAGTTTCCTGTAATGTCAATCACCATTGTCTGCCTCGCTCGTTGCAGGGGTTGCGCCGCCTCGATTTTTTGCTTGAACAGAAAGCCTCTCGACGTATCTCAGGGATCTGCGGCGCGGGCATCGCGCGGAGCCGCGTCGATCGTCGTGCGGTTCGCAGGAGGGGCGTGGGGAAGCTTGGCGACAAGTGCGCGGCGCAGCGCCTTCATCACCAGCCATTTGTCCGTGGTGAATTGACGCAGGGTCGGCGGTCCTTCGCGGGGAAAGCGGTTCTGGCTTATGAATTCTCCAGGATTGAATGGCGCTCCGGAGGGAAGACGCGTCATCTGCACAAGTGCAAGGGGCGAAATGTTTTCCTTGTCTGCCAACGCGGCGATCGCGTTTTCAATGTAGTGCTTGTCCAAAAGTCCTGCGTATTGGAGGACAAACAACGTGTTCCATATGGCGAACCATGCAACAACGGGGGCCGCCCATCGATTTCGCAACCTGCATAGGCTCATGATGGACGCGAGCCCAACGGCGACGAAGGGAACGCAATTATCCAGACGCCGCATGCCGAACGACCATCCAATGTTTCCGGCGCAGGCTTCGACGTAGAGTTGCGCGACCAACGCCAGCGCCGTGACGGTCCAGACGCGCCGAGAAAGGCCCCGCCAAAGGCACATGCCCGCGAGTCCCACTCCGCATAGGGGCGTCCAGGTGACGAGTCCATGGGATCGCGAGAAGAAAAGGCTGAGAAAACGCGGGTGCGCCCAATTCATAAATGCATTGCCTTGGGGGATGGTCAGGAAGGAGCCATACAGGATTTTCCAGGCGATTAGCTGTGGGACGAAAACGATGAGCGCGGCGAATCCCGATGCCGTGGCGCGGAAGAACCCTTTGCGCGTCGGGTTTCCAAGCGCATCGATGGCGGGAATCAACGCGAACGTCGCGTTCTGCCATCGCACGAGCGTCGCCAAACCCACGGCCGCGCCGATGGCCATCCACGGCCACAGGGCGTCGCGATCGCGCAGCCACGCCCATACACACAGCAGCAGCGCGACGCAGCAGTATGAGGGCGCATGCGACATGGCCTGCTGGCCGTAGGTGTAATAAAGCATGGGCGAACAGGTCCATGCGCCGATGGCGGCAATCGTGCTGGCGCTGCGCGAAAACCAGCGACGCAGGGCGTAATAGACCAGCACGGTTCCCGCGATGCCGTACGTCATGTTGGCGATATAAACCGATGTGACGTAGGGTTGCGAAAAACCATTGGCGGGCAGATTTCTCAGAAGCGCGACAAGATGGCCTGCCAACAGAAAAGGCGTCCACAAAAGCGCTGGCCCCATGGCAAACGCATTGCCCAGCCGCCTCGTTGCGGTTCGGGGGCCTAGCGCGTCGACCAAGATGTCGCCGGGGACGTGTCCGGCACGGTTGAGCGCGCCGTAGTCGTTGGCGAAATCCAGATCGTGGTCGAACGCGAGAGACCGGAACCAGGCATAATAACCGACAGGGTCTACGCCGCTTATCCTCTCCTGCCAAGGGACGAAGGTTCCTGCAGTGTGGAAAATGCCCCAAAAAACAAGTCCCAGCGCCACGATGATCCACGGCCCCGGTTCGAGGAGTCTGACGCCTTTCACAGGCCCGGGCGTCATCGCGCCGCTTGCGGATCCGTCCTTGGTCATGATCAGTTGCGCAGGCTCTGCAGCGGCGCGGGGATGCGTCCGCCGAAGGACACAAAGCGTTCCGACGCGCCCATGTTGCGAACGTCAATCACCCAGCCTTCGCCGAAAAGCCCGCCGAACACGGCCTTCTCCCCCACTCCTTTGCCAGGAGCCGGCACGACGCGCACTGCCGTCGTCTTCTGGTTGATGACGCCGATGGCCATTTCGTCGGCAATGATCGCGGCGATGGCGTCGGGGGCGATGGAGCCCGGCACGACGACCATGTCAAGACCGACCGAGCACACGCTGGTCATGGCTTCGAGTTTCTCGAGGGTGAGCGACCCCTCGCCGACGGCGTCGCTCAGCGCGTGATCTTCGCTCACCGGGATGAAGGCGCCGGAAAGCCCGCCCACACTCGACGAGGCGAACAGGCCGCCTTTCTTGACGGCGTCGTTCAACATCGCGATGGCCGCCGTGCTGCCGGGCGCTCCGATCTTCGCGATGCCCATGACCTGCAAGATCTCGCCGACGCTGTCGCCCACGCGCGGGGTCGGCGCAAGACTCAAATCAACCACGCCAAATGGAATGCCAAGCCGTTGCGCGACTTCACGGCCAATCAGCTCGCCGACGCGCGTGACGCGAAAACTGGTCCGCTTGATCTCTTCGGCGATCGCGCCGAGATCGACGCCGTCACTGTGGGCGATCAGGCGCTCCAGCGCGGCCTTGATGACGCCCGGCCCGCTGACGCCAATGTTGACGACCGTGCCCGGCTCGCCTACGCCCAGAAACGCGCCGGCCATGAAGGGATTGTCTTCGGGCACGTTCGCGAACACGCACAATTTCGCCGCCGCGAAACCATCCAACTCGGGCGTGCGATCGGCAAGATCGCGCACGACGCGGCCCATGCGGTTGACGGCATCCATGTTGATGCCGGCCTTCGTGCTGGCAACGTTCACGAAAGAACATACGCGCTCGGTCGACGACAGCGCCTCGGGCAGCGAATCAATGAGCAGCGCGTCGCCGTCGCTAAATCCCTTCTGCACCAGCGCGCCGTAGCCGCCGATGATGTCCACGCCAACGTCGCGCGCGGCTTCGTCCAACGCGCGCGCCAACGGCAAACAGACCGCCGCCGTGTGCCCCTCGAGCAATTGACTCGCAGGCGAAACGGCCAGGCGCTTGTTCACGATCGGAATGCCGTACTTCGCCGAGACTTCGTCGCAACACGCCACGAGATGGCCGGCTACGCTGTGAATGCGCGATCGCACCTTGCGCAATAACTTGCCGGAATCGCCATCGGCACACCCCAACACGTTGATGCCCAACGTCACCGCGCGCACATCAAGGTTCTCGATCTGCACCATCTCGATCGTCTTGAGGATGTCTTCGGTCGGTATCATGATGTGTTCCTTTGTGATTGGAATCTGACGAAACCCTCCTTGGGAAGAAGGGCTTCCCCAACCCCTTCCCAAGAACTTCAGGGCGCGCTTCGCGCTGCGTGACGGTATGCGCGGAGCGCGAACAAACGTTTTCGGAAGGGGGGCCGGGAGAAACCTTTTTCCCAAAAGGGTTTCCCCCGGAATCCTATTCTATCCTCGCGGACTGTGAACCGACAACGAATTCGTCGCCGTGAACAAATCTTGATGTTGCAGACGCACGGAGACGCCGAGTTCTTCAGCGGCATGTTCGAGGTCGTAGCGCAGCTCCTTCGGGTCGACGCCATGCGGCACGGTCACTTTAAAGATAACGATGAACTGGTCCTGCCGGACCTCGTTCCACACGTCCTCAATGTTGACCTTGCGCTGCGCGAAGCATCGTGTCAATCCTCGCACGATGCCGGGGCGATCGCCGCCGACAACGGTCACGACAAACGGCTCCCCCGTCATCGTCGTAGACGGTCCGGATCGCGACGCCTCATACGGCATGACCAACGCGACAAGATTTGGCTGGCTTTCGATTGCGTTCCGCACGTCTCCCGCGATGCATTGGGCGGGAAACGTCGCACGCATCACCATCGTGAAGTAATGGCCGACGACGGTCTGACTTATCGCCTCGATGTTGGCGCCCAAGCCAAACAACGCATTCGACACGTCGGCGATGATCCCGACCCGGTCCTGCGCCAGCACCGAGATCACGTACGTCGCGGAGTCAGGTTCCATGCGACACCCCCTTTGGTTATCGCGTCATCAACGCCAGCATAAGGACTATCGCGCCGAGAACAATGCGGTAATAACCGAACGCCTTGAAGTCGTGCCGCTGAATGTAGCGCATCAAGAATGCCACTACCGCATACGCCACCACAAACGACACGACAGCGCCAATCGCGAGCGCGCCCCATTCGCGGCCGGTGAAATGCAGGCCATTTTTGAGCAGTTTGAGCGCGGTCGCGCCGAGCATTGTGGGAATGGCGAGAAAGAAGGAGAACTCCGCGGCGGTCTTGCGGTCCGCGCCGAGGGCCATCGCGCCGATGATCGTCGCCGCCGATCGCGACGTGCCGGGGACCATCGCGAGGCATTGGATGAAGCCGATGCCAACCGCCCGCGCATAGGACATCGCGTCGGCGCTGACGATAACCGGCCGGCGCTGGCGCGTTTCAAGAACGATGAGAAGGACGCCGCCCACGATCAACGCCATGCATACCACAACCGCGTTGAAAAGCCATTTTTCGATGAGGTCGTCCAACAAAAAACCGATGATGGCAGCGGGCGCGAACGCCGCGACGATCTTTGTCCACAGCGTGATGGTCGCGTTCCGTTCCGCAAGAGGTTTCCCAAAGGGCCACAGTCGCGCCCAGAAATACAGGACGACGGCAAGGACGGCCGGCAATTGGATGATCACCATGAATGCGTCGTTAAAGGCCTTGTCCGGCGACAATGCGATAAAACGATCGACAAGCAACATATGCCCCGTGCTGCTGATGGGGAGAAATTCCGTCAACCCTTCGACAATCCCAAGCAACGCTGCTTTCACGAAGATCATGCAAAACGGCCCTTATGCGTTGACGCGCGTCCGGAACGGGACATATCAAAAAAAACGCCCGATCCAGGATCGGGCGTATTCGGCAGGGCAACGTCGTTACGATCCTGACGGCGCGGCCGTCTCTTCCGGAGTAGCGGATTCAGAGGATCGATCCCTTGTTCCCAGAAGGTAGTCATAGGAGTCCTGGTTGAACTTTATTTTGGCGGCATTGGACTCGTAAAGGCTTTGTAGATAATCCTGCATGATCGCGCGCTGGCGCATCGACAACAAGGAACTCTGAATGCGTTCCTTTTCCTTCGGGTACTCTTCCTCCCATGCTTTCGCATCCGGCGGAACCTTGGCCACGAGTTCGACGAAATACGATTTGCCGTCGAACCCGCGAACCGGCCCGCCAAACGCGCCTGGCTCCTTGTCGCCAACCGCCGTGAATACTTCCGACCGATTCCACATCGGGTCGCCCGGCTGAAAATCGAAAGAGGTTATTGAAAACGGCCGCGTCTCGCGAATGATGACGTTGAGCTCAGGGTGCATCGCCGCGATGTCCTGCAACGACTTGGCCTTTGCGGCAATCTCCTGAAGGAGAGCGTCCATTTTTTGCTTGTATTCCGGCGATTGCTTCAGCTTCATGACGGCGTCTTCTTCGACCCTGTCGCGCACGGCTTCCAACGGGCGCGGGACGGCCGCTTCGACGTTCGTCACGTATACTATATAGCTGGTTTGCGGGGTCGAAATGGGGGTTTGCGGAAAACTGCCCGCAGGAACGTCCGCAAGCCCGCCCGCCAGATAGCGGATTTCCTCGCTGGGAATGTTTTCGGCGTAGGTGGATTCGCCCGAAAAGGGGCTGGCGGTCATGACGGTCAGGCCTGCTTCTGTCGCAGCCGCTTCGAGCGATCCGGCCGTGCGCGCTTTGTCGAGAATGGACCGCGCCTTTTCAATGCGCGCCGTCCGCTCTTCCATGGGGAGGATAGACTCGATATAGATTTCGCGCGCGCGCACTTGGCGTTGTTGGGTAACGGTATCCGTGCGTGCTTCTTCGGACTTGTAGATGTAATAGCCGCCAGGACCCAATACGGCGTCGCTGACTTGTCCGGACTCCAGGGCAAACAGGGCTTGCCGGTGGGGCGGCACGAAAATATCCTTCGTCACCCAGTCCAAATCGCCGCCCTGGGCGGCGGTCTTCCCGGAAGAATGCTCCTTAGCCAACGTGGCGAAATCCTCTCCCGCGCGCGCCTTGGCCACCAGTTCGTCAACCAAAGCCGGGCGCTCGGGAAGCAGCGACAGGCTCACGAATTGGATGCCTCGACGCTCGGGAAGCGCGTATTTGTCGATATTGTCCGCATACTGTTTTTGAATCTGCTCCTCGGTGGGGCGCTCGGCAAGATCGATGGTGACGTAT
This sequence comes from Candidatus Hydrogenedentota bacterium, assembly GCA_022706165.1. Classification (GTDB taxonomy): domain Bacteria; phylum Hydrogenedentota; class Hydrogenedentia; order Hydrogenedentales; family SLHB01; genus JAKJDA01. The sequence goes on from JAKJDA010000039.1 coordinate 8,826, forward strand.
TTTACGCGGAGGGAAGAAGCCATGTCTTCGTATTGTTTGCGGATTTCACTTTCCAGGACGCGGGCGGGGGCGACAATGCGCTCGGTCATGATGCGCATGCGCACCTGCTCCGCCATGCTGGCATAGATGGCGTTCCAATTCCGGCGTCCGGCCTGATCCAGAAAGGCGTTCCACAATTTAGGATCGTACTGTCCCTTGTCGTCCTGAAACGACGGATCCTTTTTCAATTCGTCGACCAGCAGCGCCCTGTCGAAATTTCGATTGTCGCGTTGCGCCTCGGCCCGCAACAACGCCTGATACATGAGTTGCTGGAGAATCGTTTGCGCGGTGCCGTCCGCTTCGAGATCTCGATAGGAGACGTTTCGCTGGCCGCTCTCGTTGCGGCGGCTGATCTCGCTGTCCAACGCCATGCGCAGACGGTCCGCGTCGACGGGAACGCCCTCGACGGTGGCCAACGTCCCCCCCATTCCGGCGCCTTGGTGCTGTCCGCTCAATCCTGAATATCCGCCCCACACCACGAACGGTCCGATGATGAGGCCAAGCGTCAACCACAGAATAAGCTTCTTGTGCTTGCGCATCACATCTTGAATCATGATGCGAGAACCCTCCCCTCGATAGTGAACGTCTGGGCGTTCGCGCTCCGCCGGCATCCGCCCGAAAACCATGCGCCACAAAGAACCGAGCCTAGCACACTGCCCCCGGAACGCGCAAATTCTCGGCGGGCGCGATGGGCGAGATTCAGGACGCCGGCAGAAGGGCGTTGACGTTGGACATGCATTTCGTGTATCTCGGAGTTGGACGCGGAAGCCGTGGGCGAATGGCGCGCCGGGGCGGATGTCCGCACGAGAAAGGAACTTTCATGAAACTTTACTTGGTCCAACACGGCGAGGCAATGGAAAAAGGATCCCACCCGGAACGTCCCTTGACAGAAACAGGGACGGCGGACATCGAATCGGTGGCCCGGTTCATGGCGCGCATTGGCGTCCATGTTTCGGAAGTCTGGCACAGCGGCAAGACGCGGGCCATTCAGACGGCGAACATCCTTGTGGGGCAGATCGCGAAGGGCGCCAAAATCGTTGTGGACGAGGAGTTGAATCCCAAGGGGGCCGTGGGCGGCCTGGCCCGATGGCTTGCCAAACGCGACGAAGACTTGCTCATCACCGGACATATGCCCCATTTGGCCCGGCTGGCGGGTTTGTTGCTGGCTGACGAGGAAGATGCGGAGCCGCTCAGCTTTTGCAAGGGCGCCGCGGTTTGTCTCGAACGCGGCGAATCCGGTCATTGGCGGGTGAGTTGGATGGTGACGCCGTCTATTCTTAGGAAGCTGACCTAAGGACGCTCCGGGCTGCGGCCGCGCGGCTCCCTTACCCGGGCGGCGCGATTCTGTCGATTTGGAGGTTGCGGTTCCGGGGCGGATGCGTCGGCAAGACGACGGTGAACGTGGCTCCCTCGTCGGGACGCGACTCGAGCAGGATATGGCCCCCGTGTTCGCTCACGATCCCGTAGCAAACGCTGAGCCCGAGTCCTGTGGCTTCTCCCGGCGGCTTCGTGGTGAAAAACGGATCGAAAACCCGTGCCTGTACGTGCTCGGGAATGCCGGGGCCGCTGTCGGCGAAAAGAATGTGGATGTTCTGCTCGACAAGCTTCGTCGAAAGAGACAACGCGCGCGGGCGGTCGGAAACCGACAGCATCGCTTGGTGGGCGTTGTTGAGCAGGTTCAAAAAAACGCGTTGCAGCGCTTGTGCATCCACCTCGATTTCGGGCAAATCCGGAGCCAGGCTCATCGTGAGTTCCACGTTGTCCACAAACAACTGGTATTCGCGAAACTCGACCATTTCGCGCAGCAGGCTGTTGATGTCCTGTCGCCTTTTCGTCGACGGTTGCTGTCGCGCGAAACTCAGCAGATTGTGCACGATCCGTTTGCACCGCTGGGCTTCTTCCTCGATACGCGCCAAACGGCCGCGCAACGGAATATCCGGGCAATGTTGCTGCAACAATTGAGCATAGCCCAGGATGCCCGTCAGGGGGTTGTTGAGTTCGTGCGCGACCCCGCCCACAATCTCTCCCAAGGCGGATAGCCGTTCTACGTGAAGCAGGTTGTGCTGTATGGCCATTTGCTCGGCCATGTCGATGATAAGGATAAGGATTCCTTCGACTTCGCCCCGGCTTCCGCAAAGGGGGCATACGGTGAAATCGCATTGCATGCGGACGCCGTAGCGGGTCTTGAGGGCGATGCGCAACCGCAACCGCTTCCGGCTTCGCACGACAAGTCGCAACGCGGCCCGCACCTTCCGATCATCATGTTCCGCGATCGAATGGACGCTCTGCCCGAACAGGTTCTCTGCAACCGCGGCGCCGCACAGGGAAGCCGCAGCGGCGTTCGCGTCGCGGATAACCCCATCTCGGTCTGCAATCAGAACGCCCATGGGCGCATTGCCAAGAAGGCTTTCCCAATATGCGTTCGATCGTCGTATTTCGTTTTCGAGGCGCCGCTCCAATCGCAGATCGCGCACAATGCCCAATACCCCCGTCGCCTTGCCGTTTTCAATCAAAAGCCGCGCGCCAATCTCAACCGGAATGCGCTCGCCGTCTTTGGCGAATATTTCGATGGTGAAGGGAGCTTTCGCAAATCCGCCCGTCGCTTGAAGACGATCCTCCACCACATCCGCATACTGCGGCACGACAAAATCGTCGATGCTCAGTCCTTCGGCCAGATCCTCCCGAGTGTACCGGGTCATCGCCAGTCCGCGACGATTGAGGTACAGTATGTTTCCTTCAAAATCGTGAAGGTACACCATGTCCCGCAGCGAAGACATCACGTTCTCGAAAAGATGATAGATTCGACCCGGCTCGGGCGCCGGCGGCGTCGCATCTGGTTTTCCGTCGAGAAGCGACTGGAAAAAAGCGAGCGACGCGGGGCCGGGAAGGCGGCGCTTCAGACTTTGACGAAGGCGTCGGCGCAGCCCGGCCACGCACTGGCAATGCGGCGATCCAGCCCATTCCTTCCAGAGAAGATCGATGCATTGGTGTTCCATCGCCCGAAGAATGGACGTAATCTGGGAAGCGCTGGCTCCGGCGGCCGACAAACACGCCGTGTCCAATGGACGAAGCGCCTCCAGATCCGAGAGCAATTCTGCGGTCACGGCGCGGATGGGAAGCTCGAACCGCGGATCGCCCGATGCTTCGATGGCCGCCTTGACGATGTGTTCGGCGTTTTTCCGCAACCACGACGCACCGAGTTCCATGAAAAAACCCTGCCCTCTTTGGGATCATTCCGCCAACGCGCCGGCATCCGGGGGCGTCTGCCATTCCACCCGCTGGGAAACGGTCGCCATGGAGCACAGTATAGCAGAATCCTCCCCCATCCCACGACGCGTTCCGTTTCCCGGATTCCGGCCCGCCGGACTTTGGCGGGCGTTATCGTGCTGCGAGACCTCGCCGCGATAACGGCTTGCGCTTACATGGCCCGAGGCAATATGCCTTCCTGTTTCAGAAATTCGAGGGCCAGCCGTTCGTCGGCTCCGTCCACCCAATGAATCGGAGCGCCGTTGCGTTCCATCCGGCGAAACCACGTCTCCTGTCGTTTCGCAAACTGCCCGATGGCAACCGCCAGTTGATCCAAAAGGCATCCGAAATCACGCATTTCTCCCCTGAAATACCGCGCGATGTACCGGTATTCGAGGCCGAGAAAGTCCAGCGTCTGATACGACACTCCCTGTTCGAGCAGTCCTTTCACTTCGTCGATCATGCCCGCATCAAAACGGGCGCGCAGGATCGGTCGCGGCCAGCGCACGCCCAGCAACGCCGCGCGGATGTCCGGCGCGGGGGGCGGAACATGCGTTTGGGCGTATTCCGCGATTTCGATTGCCCGGATGAGGCGATCCCGATCGGTTGTGTCGGTCGTGTTGTGCAACGACGTTTTCACGGCGCGCAGCCGCGCCGCGAGGACTTCGTCCGACAACAAGGCGAGTTCTGCTCGCAATGCCGGGTTTTCGGGCGCTTCCACCATGCGG
>JAKJDA010000003.1:0-315 GCA_022706165.1 Candidatus Hydrogenedentota bacterium
ACGCCGCGCGTCTTGCGGTCGAACGCGAATTCAACGCGTCCACGAACGCCGCCGCGCTGCTCGATCTCATCAAGCGGACAGGCACATGACAAACGCCCAAAGGCCGCGAGTAGGGCGTTTCGCCTCATCCCAAAACCTGGCCATGGCGTCCTTGCGATCGGGAGGCGATATCCTGTAGAATCCGTCCCCTGTCAAGCAGCGAAATGGTTGTATAAGCGGAGTGTATAGCGATGGCGAAAGCAAAAGAAAATCGGGTGCAGGTCATACTGGAATGCACGGAGGCCCCGGGCACGTCGCGGTATTGCACCACGAAGA
>JAKJDA010000003.1:338-3242 GCA_022706165.1 Candidatus Hydrogenedentota bacterium
CCTTCGAAAAGTGACGTTGCATCGCGAGAAGAAGTAATCCGAGTCGGCGGCGCGCCTGCGAGTCGAAAGGATGGCCGTTGCGAGACGAGCAGGAACGCCGCCGCGCACACATGGCGCTATCGCTTTGAAAAGCGATATGTTCTCACCTTTTTCTCTGTTTTAGAAGCCATTTGATTGCTTTGGGATCATTGTAGGCCTTGTCCCAAGAGTTATGGCCGATGTCGTGGTATTCGGTGTACCAGGCTTTTCCGCCCGCCTTTTTGACGGCGTGAACCATCTTGCGGGACTCTTCGGGCAGCACGGTCTCGTCTTTATCGCCGTGGAATGCCCAGATGGGGAGAGTCGCGAGCGCGGGGGCGTCTTCGATTTTTCCGCCGCCGCAGATGGGCAGTAGCGCGGCGAAACGATCCGCCTGCGCGGCGCCGTATATCCACGTCGCATAGCCGCCCATGGAAATGCCGGTAAGGTAAACACGGGCCGGGTCTATCGCGTATTCGATCTCCGTGCGGGCGATGGCTTCGTCGATGTCGCGGAAGGCCTTGTCCCAGTACATGCCGTCAGGGCATTGGGGCATGACGACGACGCACGGAAATCGTTCCACATGGCGGCGTATGGCGGAACCGAGACCGACCTCTGTTGGCATGAGACCGTCGTCGCCGCGTTCGCCCGCGCCGTGGAGAAACACGATGAGCGGCCACGCCTTGGTTGCGTCATACTCGTGCGGCACGTATACGACGTAGCGTCGTGTTTTCGCGCCCACGGACATGGTTTTGTTGATAAATCCCGTTTCTGGCATGACGATCCTCCCGGGGTTCTCTGGCGAAGCAAGGCGTCGTGGGCGCTGGGCAAACGTGGAACAGCCCGACAACGTTAGAAGCCCCAAAGCCAGGAAAAGCGGCCAGGGAACCGTGTTCCAGAAGCGCATACGTCGACGCATGGGTCTTCCAATCTCTCGCCGGCGTTAGCGCGGCCTCAGCGATATATTCCCCTTCACGCGCTCGGGGATGTGAAAAATCCCGAAGCACGGCGTTTTTTCATGAGGCGCTGACAAGACCGGGCAAAACGGAAACGAATTCGGGCCACGACGTGAATACGTGATTTGCCCGAGTCGTTTCGCAGGCGGCGGGCGCATCGCCGAGAAACAGGGCCGCCTGGGCGCCGACGTTCAGCGCGCCCGCGATGTCCGTGCCTTCCAAGTCGCCAATGTGAAGCATCTCTTCCGGGGCCACGCCGAGCGATCGGGCGGCTGTTTCGAACATGGGACGTTGCGGTTTGGCCACGCCGATCTCGTCCGAAAAGATCAGGGCGCGGAAATATCCCGCGAATCCATTTCGTGCGAGCAGGATGCGCAGGGCGCGTCCGGGGCTTACGCCGGAATCGCTGATGACGCCTACCGGCACGCGTTCCGCCGCCGCGCGGACGGCTTCCAGCGCTCCCTCGATGGGTTCGGGCGGATATTGAAGAATGGCGTAGCCGAAGGCGTCCGCCGCTTCGCGAAACGCGTCCGGATCGAGCTGAATGTCCAAACGGGCAAGGGTCAGGCGCACGGCGTCCTCGGGGCCGAGGGTGCGCTGTTCCATCAAGTGATGGCGGTTGAACTCCGCCCAGGTGTATCCAAGCGCGTCGTTGATGCGTTGTTCGGGAAGTCCCGTGACGCGCACCAAGGTGGCGACGCGCAGCTGTTGCCGTTCCGGAGAATGCGCGTCGCGAAACAATGTTCGCCAGAAATCAAAGGTTATCGCCCGCACCATCATTCGATGTACCTGTCTTCGCGGACGCCGTACTTCTCCACCAGTTCGAGGTATTGTTTCATGCGGGCCGGGGGAATGCCCTTGGTGCGGTGCGCCACGAAGCGAGCCGGCGCGCCCGCCCAAATCTCGTATGGCCCGATGTTTTTGGTGACGATGCTGCCCGCATGCACCACGGCGCCGTCGCCGATGGTGATGCCAGGGCCGATATAGACGCGGCTTCCGATGAGACAGTGATCGCCAATGATGACGGGTTCGGCGATTTGCGGGGTATAGCGCCAGTGGGCATCGGTGCCGTATACCAGATGGTTCGTGTCGCGAATGACCGTGAATTCCGCGATGCCGGTGCAAGAGCCGATCTGGATGAGGGTGGTGGCCTCGACAATGCAATAATAGCTGCACCCCGACCGATCGCCAAAACGTATTTTTCCCGCGCCGTGCGTCCGCAACACCACGTTGTTGCGGAATCGGCAATAGTCGCCCAGCTCGACATGCCCGTCCACCTCGAGAAATTTTCCCGGGAATCGGCAGTGCTTGCCTTTGCGGGCGAACTTGAGCCCGTGTTTCCACGTTCGGTATGTGCGGACAATGGCGTTCATGGATGTGGTTCGCTATCCTAGGCCGCGCAGTTCCTCGATGGAGGGGAGTTCTTTAAGGTTCTTGATGCCGAAATGGACGAGAAATTCGTCGGTGGTTCGGTAGAGTTTGGGGCGGCCCGGAATTTCGGCGACGCCGGAGACTTTGATGAGGCGTTTTTCCTGGAGCAGGTCGAAGGCATACGATACGCTGACGCCGCGGATGGCTTCGACTTCCGCGCGGGTTACGGGCTGTTTGTAGGCGACGATGGCGAGCGTTTCGAGCGCCGTGCGGGAGAGACGATTGCTTTTTTTGATCTGCAGCAACCGCCGGATATACGGGGCGAACGCAGGTTTTGTCGTGAGTTGATACCCGCCGGCGATTTCGCGCAATTCATACGGGCTGTCCTGTCCGGCGATATCGTCCCGGAGTTCGGCCAACAGGTTCAGGACGACATCCTTGTCCATGTCGCCCAAAGCCTGCGCGAGCCGGTCGGCGCTGAGGGGGCGGTCGCTCACGAACAGCAACGCGTGCAACGCTTGGCGCGATTCCTCGCGGCCCAGCGTCTCGACGGGCTCCA
>JAKJDA010000003.1:3252-24846 GCA_022706165.1 Candidatus Hydrogenedentota bacterium
CCGCCATAACCGCCTTACATGGTTTTGCCCATGACGGCCAAGAGGGGCCGGAGGGCTTCCATCAACTGCTCGAACCGTTTGGGTTTCAACGATTGCGGCCCATCCGAAAAAGCCTCTTCGGGGCGCGGGTGCACCTCGAGCATCAATCCATCGGCCCCGCACGCCACCGCCGCGCACGACATCGGCGTCACAAGGTCCCAGTGGCCGGTTCCGTGGCTAGGGTCGACCACCACCGGAAGATGGGTCAACTTCTTGAGCACCGGCACCGCGCTGAGATCGAGCGTGTTGCGCGTTTCCGTTTCGAAGGTGCGAATGCCGCGTTCGCACAAAATGACGTTGGGATTGCCTTCCGACATGATGTATTCCGCCGACATGAGCAGTTCGTTGATCGTCGACATCATGCCGCGCTTCAAAAACACGGGTCTGCGAGCGCGGCCGACAGCCTTCAGCAGCCCATAATTCTGCATGTTGCGCGCGCCAATCTGAAGCATGTCCGCGTGCTCTTCGACCAGCGGCACCTGTTCCGGCGTCATGACTTCCGTGACGAACGGAAGCCCGGTGATCTGGCTGGCTTCCTGAAGCAGGTGCAAGCCTTCCTCTTCAAGGCCTTGGAAACTGTACGGAGACGTGCGCGGCTTGTAGGCCCCGCCCCGAAGCATCTGGGCGCCCGATGCCTTGACCAAATTGGCCGTTTCGATGATTTGTTCGCGCGATTCGACCGAACACGGGCCCGCAACCACGGCGAATTTGTCTTTGCCGAATTTCGCCGGCCCGACCTCGATAACCGTGTCTTCTTGCTTGAGCTCGCGTCCGGCCAGTTTGAAGGGCTTGAGAATCGGCACGACCTGTTCGACGCCCGGCATCGACTCGAGCGATTGCAGACGCATCTTGCCGCGATCGTCGCCCACGGCGCCGATGACCGTGCGTTCGACGCCTTCGATGAGGTGAGCCTGGTACCCGAGTTCTTCGACTTTCGCGACGACCCGCTTGATGTCCTCGGGTTCGCGGGATGACATTACGATAATCATGTAAAAAAGGTCCCTTCGCCACCCTCGTGCCGGAAAAAACGCTTTTTGAAACAGAGGGAAAGTATACCCGTCGCGTTCCCGTGATGCAAAACGCGCGCGTGGCGACGGACTTATGCGGCTCCCAAGAATGCGAGCAGGTTGTCAACGGCTCCGTCGACGGCCCGGTCGACGCTTTCGTCGGTGAAACCGCCGATGTGGGGCGTCGCGACGACGCGGTCGTGGCGGATGAGCGGGTCGTCCTTGGGAGGTTCCGTGTCGAATACGTCGAAAGCGGCGCCGGCCACGTGGCCGTTGTCCAGCATGACGCCCAAAGCGGCTTTGTCGATCAAATCGGCCCGGGCCGTATTGATGACGAGGACGCCGCGTTTGGTCTTGGCGAGGGCGCTGGCGTCCAGCAAGGGCTTGCCGCAAGAAGGGCTATGCAACGTGAGGATGTCGGATTGCGCCAAAACATCCGCGAGGGGCGCATAGCGGAACGCAGGCGACGGATGAAAGGCAGGGTCAGGGGCGATGTCATACCCGAGAACCGTCATGCCGAAATGCGTGGCGATGCGGGCGACGTCGCGCCCGATGACGCCGCATCCGATGACGCCCAATGTGCGACCGATGATCTCGACGCCTTTGCGGCGCTCCCAGCCGCCTTTTTTGATGCCCGCATCGCTGTAGGGAATCCATCGGGCAAGGGATAACATCAGGCCGAAGGTCAATTCGACGACCCCGCGGGCATTGGCCCCGGCGGCGCGCAGCACGGCGATGTCGAGGCGTTTGGCGGCGGCAAGATCGATGTTGTCAATGCCGGTTCCGTTCCGGCTGATGACCTTCAAGCGGGCAGCCGCTTCGAGCGCACGCGCCGAGACAGGCTCGACGCCGGCAAGATATCCGACGCAGTCTGGCAGCAGCCGGACAAGTTCCTCTTCCGAAGGTTGGGCTCCGGGGGTTGAAAAAACGATCTCGTGACCGGCCGCCTCCAATTTGGCGAGGGAGGGATGACCGTTCTTGGTGACCGAGCGCGGCGTGACAAGTATCCTGGCCATTATGCGATGACCTCCTGGCCTCCTCGGAAAAACACGCGTTTGGGAAAGCCTTCTCGTTCGATGTCGCCATAGTTGTGGCCGGCGTCGCCGGGATAGATGCACAGCGAGATGAGCGGTTCGTCGCCCGTGTTGATGGAGCGGTGGGCCCAGTAGGGCGGCACATAGACAAGCCTGTTGCGCGCCATCGGCGCGGGAACGCACCCGCCCTCGGCGGTCTTCATGAGCATGTATCCTTTTCCTCGGAGGCAAAGATAGACCTCGGCCGTCTCGGCCACGGTGTGGTAATGCCCCTTGGTCATGAAGTATTCGTCGCCGACGCGGCCAGGATATAATTTGCTGATGCAAAAGAGGAGATGTCCGTATTCGGCGGGAACGGCCTTTTCGAACACTTCATAGTGCACGGGATCGCCCGCGTCGATGAGGGCCTGGAGCGCGGCGCCATCGGCGTAATGGCCGAGCATGGCGGAGGCGCGGCGCACCACTACGCGATCGTGATCGCGCATGACGCCTTCCACAAGATCGATATCGACGCCAAAGGGTTGCATGTAGTCCATGATGATCTCCTGACGTTAGCGGACGGACGCCGCGATAGCGGACAACTCGTCGAAAGCCGGACCAGACGCCGGGATGTCGATGTGGAACACCTCGGCAATCACGCGGGTCCAGCCGTGAATAAAGTATATCCAGCCGTCCTCGATCTTCAGGCCCCGGGCCTTTTCCTGGGCGCGCGCCTGATCGAGGAAGACAAGGTTGCCGCGATAGTTGAAGTCCCAGGCATAGCCCCCTTCCGGAAAGACCGCCGCGTCGGTCAACGGCGATCCCGGCGCGTCCTTGCCGAGGCCCGTGGCATTGACGACGAGGGAGCCGGGCTTGAGCGTGGCGCAGAGACGATCGTTGTCTTCCGGATGCGGGCAGTGGTGATACTCGACAGAAATGCCCGGGTTGGTTTTTGCGTGAATGTGTTTCATTTCCGCAAGACGGGGTTCGCTGCGATTGGAAACGACGATGCGGGCCGGACGATTGCCCGGAGCGCAGGTCTCCATGAGGTAGCACGTCAAGGCGATAGACGATCCCCCCGCTCCGAGGACAAAAAGCTCGGCCCCTGTCGCGGCCCAGTAGTTCTCCGGCAGAAACGCGGCGAGGCTCAAACCGCTGGTGATAGGGTCTTTCGCGTGACCGGCCAGTTTGGCCCCCTGCTTGGAAATCGAACTGATCTCGCCCATCAACTGCGCATACGGGTCAAGCGCGTCGAATAAATCGCGCGTCGCCGCGAGCAGGTCGATCTTGTGCGTCGTGACAAGCGCCCCCAGCGACAAGGGATCGGACTTGATGAAGGAAACCACGTTGCGGTACACGGCGGCATCGTCGTGCCATTTGCAGTCGATGCCGACGATATGCTCGCTGATGCCCAGACGACGGGCCCATGCGGGAAATACGCGCATGATGGAAGACTTCCCCGTCGTCACCCCTATGAAGTACATCGTCGGTTCGTTGGCCTGCGGAAATCGCAAGTCAGCGGTTGCGCAGAAGGCGTTTGACATACAGCGGTCCCTTCGGTTGTCGGCGTGCGACAGGTTTCATTGCCCCTTCTCGAGGAGGGCCAACATTTCTTCATACTTGACGAGACGCGAGACGTAGTAGGCGGCCATGGCTTTGCGCGGACGAACCGCCTTCCGGATGCGAATCCACTTTCTCGCAGTCGCGGATAGATCGGAAAACAGGCCAACGCCGTAGCCTGCGACAAGGGCGGAACCCAGGGGAGCGCCTTCCGTTCGCTCGACGAGACCGACGGGGATTTGCTGCGCGTCCGCCTTGATGGCGTTCCAGACCGCGCTTCTATCGCCGCCGCCCGTCACGTGAAGCTTCTGGATGGCGGTGCGGCCGTACAGGTTCACCAGAAGCTTTCCATAGATTGCGTATTCGAGCGCGACCGACTCCAACACGGCGCGGTAAAGATGCGCGGCGGTGTGGCTCCACGATAGCCCCGTCCACGCGCCGCGCAACCCGGGTTGGCTTGGACAAACGCGCCCGCCCAAATGCGGCGCAAACAGCGGAACCTCTTCGCGAAGGTCCACGCGCGCGGCGAGTGCGTCCAGCCGGTCAAGGGAGAGGGCTTTGCGGCGCTTGCCGCCGCCGCCTTCGGCGAGGAGCGCGCGGAACCATTCAAGATTCATCCCGCCGCCGTTGATGTAGGCATACGGATGCCAGAGCCCCGGCACGGCGGAGCGGCCACAGCCCAGCGTGCGCGATTCCGTATCCGGGGCGAAGGTCCGAGTTGTTCCCGCAAACACGGACGCCGTGCCGGCCACATCCACGCAGACGCCTTCACGAACGGCGCCGGCCGCCAAAAAACTCGCCGCCGTGTCGCCACACCCCGCGACGACAGGCGTGCCCGCTTTGGCGCCGCAAGCGCGCGCCATCGCGGGGGTTAGTTCGCCCACAAGGGCATTGGGGGCGACCACCGCCGCCAGCTTGGCAGGATCGAGGCGAAAGGCTTGGCACAAATCGGCGTCCCAACGAGCGGCGCGGTTGTCCGCGAAGCCGCTGAAATGCAGATAGGTCGTATCGATGAAAGCGCGGGAAGCGTCCAACCCGCACAGGCGCATCGCCGCATACGCTCCCGGTTGCACGAACGACGCGATGGTTCGATACACCGTCTTGCGTTCGTGCATCCACCACAAAATTTTGGGACCATGATTGAAACTGGGGGGGCAACCCGCTTTGCGGACGATCTCATCGCCGGCTTTGCGTTCCATCTGGGCGATATACGGGGCGCAGCGCGTATCGAGCCAGGAGTCGTAATGGGTGACGTGACGGCCCGCGGCGTTAATGCCAATCACGCCCGCCATTTGCCCGTCAATGCCAATGCCCTTGATGGAAGCGGCATCGACGCCGGCCTTTTTGATGCAGGAACGGATGGTTTGGCGCACGGAGCGCACCTGCCGCTCCGGGTCTTCTTCCACCACGCCCGGCTTGGGACGATGAAGCTCGGATGGACAGAACGCCTGCGCCAGGGTTTCGCCCCGCTCGGAAAACAGCGCCGCTTTCGTCCCTTGCGTTCCGATGTCGACCCCAATGACGGTTCTCATGTGCGTACGCTCCGTCGGCCTGATGCTACGGTTGCCGCTGGATAACCACTTTCATGGCCTGTCCGTGGAGCGCCTTTTCGAAAGCGCTGGCCATGTCGTTCATGTCAAAGGTGTGCGAAACCACGCTGGACACGTCGACGCTGCCATCGAGAATCAGGCCAAGCGCCGTGCGAAAATGGCACGGAGCGCCGCCGGTTACGCCGGTAACCACGAGATTCTTGTAATGAATCAGGTTGGCGTCCACGCGGATACAGGGCCGGTCCTTCGGAAGTCCGCCAAAAAAACACACGCGTCCAAATGGAGCCAGCAGTCCCAGACTCTGTTCTTGGACAGCGGGCACGGAGCAAGCCGTGATGATGACATCCGCGCCCCGTCCTTCGGTAAGGCGCATCACGGTCTCGGCGACGTCGCACCGTCCAGGATCGATGAGATGCTCGATGCCTACGCGCGCCGCCTGATCCAAACGGTCGGGCTGCGTGTCGATCACCGCAACGGTCCCCGCTCCGGAATGGCGGGCCAGCATGGCGTGCATCAGGCCGATTGGCCCGGCGCCGAATATCAGGACGGTCTCGCCTGGCTGTATGCTGACGGAACGGTTGCCGTTCACGACGCAGGAGAGCGGTTCGATGAGGGCCGCGTGGACAAACGGCATATCGGGCGGCAAGGGAAACACGCTTCCTTGTTGGATGCTGGCATGGGGGATTCGCACATACTCCGCGTGGGCCCCGTCCATGTTGATGCCGAAGGCGCTGTAGTCGGGGCACATGTTGAATAGGCCCTTGGCGCACATCGAACATCGGGAACAGCCAATGTTCGGAGCAACCCCGACGCGCATTCCGATCGGAAAGAGGTCCGCCGCTTTCGGGCCGGCCTGCGCCACCACGCCGGCGAACTCGTGACCGAGAACAACCCTCTGTCCATCCCTGAGCTTGCGCTGACCGCTCTGAATAATGCGCAGATCGGTGCCGCAAATAGACGACGCCATGACGCGAACCAGGAGTTCATCGTCGCCAATGGCGGGGATGGGAATGTCTTGGATTTTGTAGCCCGCGTTCTGGGTATAGGTGGCGGCAATCATGTGGTCACCGTCACCGGTTCGCCGGATTGTATGGAACGGTTCGCGGCGACCACCGCCGCCACGGCCTGGAGACCGTCTTGGCCGCTCACAGAAGGGCTCTCGTCCCGCTCTAGGCACGCGATGAAATGCTCCAACTCGGAGACGTATGCATCTTTGAACAAATCCCGCCAACTTTGCACCGCGTCGGCGTAGACGGTTCCCTTTCCGGTAACCGTGACATCATCGACCGTGACCTTCGAGAATCCCGGTTTCACCGTCGATCCGATGAAAAGGGCTCCCCGCTCGCAAAGGACCTCGACCCGGGCGTCATACCCATAATGAGCGGGACACGTGCCGTCGATGCTGCCGATAGCCCCGTTGGCGAATCGGAGACTCACGAGGGCATTGTCGTAGAAGTCGGGAAAATCGCTCTTGGCGTCCGGGCACTTGAAGTTGGCGGCTTCGGCATACACGCGAACGATGTCGCTGCCTGCCAGCCAGCGGACCGAGTCAAAGTCGTGGCTGTTGACCTCGGCCAAAATGCCGTTGCTCTTGCCGATGTCATAGATCCAGGGCGGCGGCAACCCCGGCCCGCGGCCTGTGGACTTGATGATCATGACGCGACCCATGTCGCCGCTGTCGAGGATGGCCTTGGCCCGCAGGAAGCCTTCGCTGAAACGCCGCATGAAGCCCAACTGAAGCTTAACGCCATTCTGGGACGCCGCCTCGTTGATCGCGCGGCATTCGGCCACGGTGATGGCCATGGGTTTTTCCAAAAAGACGTGCTTTTTGCGATCCGCCGCCGCACAGGCGATGGGACAATGGAGAAACGTGGGCGTCACGATGATAACGGCGTCGACGCACGGATCGGCCACGGCTTCCCGGTAATCCGTATACAACGCCGTCACCCCAAGCTCATCGCCGGCCTGTTTCAGGGCGTCCAAATTGGCGTCGCACAGCGCCGTCATTTCGGCATTCATGATGCGTCGCGTCACGTTGCGGGCATGGACCATGCCGGCGCGTCCCACGCCGACCAGACAGAATCGCGTACTCGGTTTGGCCACAGTCCCCCCTCTTGCATGAAGCGTCCGTTTATCACGCAGCGCCATTCGTTCCATTATACGTTTGTTCGAACATTCTGTCAATGCGGCGGCAATGGGGGATTCCGCGCTCCGCCCTGCGCTTGGGTGGACCGTGGGCCGTGCGCTATACTGGCCACTCTCCAAAACAGAAAAAGCAACTCAGGAGTGAAGGCATGGAAAGCGTCATCATTGTCGGTTCGGGGCCAGCGGCGCATACGGCGGCGTTGTACGCAGCGCGGGCGAACCTCGCCCCGTTGGTGTTCGAAGGCGAACTGAGCAGAGACATTCTGCCGGGCGGCCAACTCATGACGACCACCGAGATCGAGAATTTCCCTGGATTTCCGGAGGGCGTCACGGGGCCGAAATTGATGGACAACCTCCGCGCGCAAACGCTTCGTTTTGGCGCGAACATCCTGCCGCGAACGGTTACGGCGCTTGACCTTTCGCGGCGCCCGTTTGTCGTAATGTCCGGCGAGGATCGGTGGGAAACGAAGGCGCTTATCATCGCGACCGGCGCAACGGCGAAGTATCTTGGCCTGCCGTCGGAAGAGAAGTACCTGAATCGAGGCGTGTCGGCATGCGCGACGTGCGACGGCGCCTTGCCGCGCTTCCGCAACAAGCCGCTGGTCGTTGTGGGAGGCGGCGATACGGCGATGGAAGAGGCGCTGTTCCTCACGGCGTTTGCCAGCCAGGTGCACGTCGTGCACCGCCGCGATCAGTTCCGCGCAAGCAAAATCATGGGCGATCGCGTGATGAAGCATCCGAAGATCGTGGTGGAGTGGAATTCCATTCCCGACGAGGTGCTGGGCACGGACGCGGAAGGCGTGACGGGCGTGCGGCTCAAGGATGTGCGCACGGGCGAGACACGGGAGATTGCGTGCGTGGGGTATTTCGCCGCCATCGGCCACAAGCCCAACAGCGATCTCGTCGCGGGCGCGCTCGACATGGACGAGCAAGGTTATCTCAAGACCGTGCCGGGCTCCTCGCGCACGAACATCGAAGGCGTCTTCGCCGCGGGCGACGTTCAGGACAAGGTGTATCGCCAGGCCATCACCGCTGCAGGCTCCGGCTGCATGGCCGCCATCGACTGTACGCGATGGCTGGAGAGTCAAGAAGGATAAGCAGAGAAGCGAGCCGGGAAATCTCGGTAGAGAAGAACGTTTCCCGGAGCGGCGCGAGGAAAAGCCCGCATGAACCGGCCATTGCCGTCGTTGATAGACAAGGTCCGCGCGACGATTCGGCGTCATGCGATGGCGGAGCCGGGTCTGCGCGTATTGGCGGCCGTTTCGGGCGGTCCGGATTCGACGTGCTTGTTTCATGCGCTTCGCGAACTTGGGTGCGTTGTGGAAGTGGCGCATTTCGATCATCAGACGCGCGACGGGGGCAGCGCCGAGGATGCGGCGTTTGTGCGAGAGCTGGCGCAGAAAGCCGGCGCGCCGTTTCACGAGGGTTCGGAGCCGGTCGCGGCGATTGCGAGACGCATGGGCAGTTCCTTTGAGGTCTGTGCGCGCGAAAGACGCTATGCCTTTCTCAAGCGGACGGCCGTAGAGGCCGGCATCGAGGCGATCGCCACGGGCCATCACGCCGACGATCTTGCCGAGACCGTGTTGATGCGCCTGATGCGCGGGACCGCGCCTGCGGGGTTGGCGGGAATACCGCCCGTGCGGCGCGATGGCCCTGTCCGGATTGTGCGTCCGTTGTTGGATTGTTCTCGCGCGGACATTCTGCGGTATCTGGAAACGCGCGGCATCCCGTACCGCACGGACGAGTCGAACCAGGACGTCCGTTTCTTGCGCAATCGAGTTCGCCACGAGCTGCTGCCTCTGCTGGAGCGTCAGTACAATCCTACTGTCCGCGATGGACTGGTTCGCCTGGCCGGCATTCAGCGCGACGAAAATCTCCTCCTCGATGCGATGGGGCGCGAACTGCTGGAAGCGTGCCGAAAAGGAGGCGCGGATCTGCATCGGCAGCCGTTCCGGGACGCTCCGCCGGCGCTGCAACGGCGGGCGCTGGCTTTGTTTTGTTACGAAACGGGCGCCGCGTGCGCCTATGCCACGATCGAGAAGGCGCGTCGTTTGATCGTGGAAGGCCATGCGGGCCAAGCGTGCGATCTCGGCAACGGTTTCCTGTTGCGCAACGCCAGGCGCACGGCGTCCATCGACCGCACGATTCCAGACGAAAAAGGCGAAGTGGCGCTTGCGGTTCCAGGCGAAACATGGGCGTGGGGCCGTCGCTATTGCGTTCAACCGCTTGAGACGTTCCCTCGATTGCCGTGGAAAACGTATTGCACGCCCAGCAGACAAGTGTTCGATGCGGACAAGATTTCCGGGGCGCTGCATGTGCGCCGCCGCCGCGACGGCGATCGGTTTTCGCCTCTGGGCATGCAAGGCGCGACAAAGCTCAAAGACTATTTGATCGGCCTGGGCATGCCTCGCGCCGAGCGCGGCGCGTTGGACTTGTTGATTGCAGGCGATCGCATCGCGTGGGTCGTCGGACATGCCATAGACGGCCGGTTCTCCGTTACTTCCGAGACCGCACGGATCTTGCTGGTGACGGTAGAGTGATCGGCAGGACGTCCGCACCCCACAGGTCTATCGGGCCGCTTATAGCATCATCAGAGCCATGTTTCGCCTTCCGTCGGGGTTGGCGCGGTGGGAGTGGAAACGACCGTCGGTGATGGTGCAGAGGGCGGCGATGTAAATGTGGACGTGGAGAAGACCTGCGGCATGAAGCTGTTGGGCGTTGGCGGCCCAGAGGTCAAGGCGGCGGCCATATGTGGGCAGCCCGGCGCGGGAGAAATCGTCGGCGATCTCTTGCGAGACCTCATACGCCTCGGGGCCGGCGCAAGGGCCGATGAGTGCGTGCAGGTTGGCGGGTTCCGCCCCATACGCGACGTGCATCGCGGCGACGGTTGCGCCGGAGATGTTCATGCGCGTGCCGACGCGTCCGGCGTGGACAATCCCGATTGCGCGCGATACAGGGTCGCAGAGGTAGACGGGCACGCAGTCCGCCACGAGCACGGCAACGGGCAATCCCGTAACATTCGTGATGAGCGCGTCGGCGTCGCCCAAGGCCGATTCCTTTTCGTGCGCGCCGCGACCTTTGTCTTCGGCCCAGGCTTGCAGCGCGGTCGCGCCGTGCACTTGCCGCACGGTGACGAGATCGCGCACATCAACGCCGCACCGAGCGCAGAACGCCGCGCGATCGCCCCGGCTCGTCACGCCGCAATCGCCGTCGGACTTGTCCGAGAACGCAGCCACCGAGACACCGAGTCGCTCCAGCTCCTCGAAACGAATCACAGGATGTACTGCCCCAAGTCGCGTTTCTCGACAATGCCCGCAAGGCGCTTCTCGACATCCGCCGCGTCGATGCGCAGCGTCTCGCCGCGTCGCTCCGGCGCATCGAAAGAGATATCCTCAAGCAGATACTCCATGATGGTGTGCAGCCTGCGCGCGCCGATGTTTTCGGTTTCGTTGTTGACCTGCTGGCAAATGCGGGCGAGCGCCTCGACGGCGTCGTCGGCGATCTCGACGCTGACCCCCTCGGTTTCGAGCAAGGCCTGATATTGTTTGACGAGCGAGTTCTTCGGCTCGCGCAAAATGCGCGCAAAATCATCGGAATTCAGGCTGGTCAACTCTACGCGAATCGGGAAACGCCCCTGCAACTCGGGAATCAGGTCGCTCACCTTGGTCATGTGGAACGCGCCCGCCGCGATGAACAGGACGTGATCCGTGTTGATCGGTCCGTACTTGGTGACGACGGTGCTGCCTTCGACAATCGGCAGGATGTCGCGCTGCACGCCCTCGCGCGATACGTCCGGCCCGGAACCGCGTCCGCCGCGCCCCGCGATCTTGTCGATCTCGTCGAGAAACACAATGCCTGCGTCTTCCGTGCGGCGCACCGCCTCCTTGGTGACTTCGTCCATGTCGATGAGAGCGTTGAGTTCCTCGTCGGCAAGCATGCGCCGCGCCTCGGCGACGGCCACTTTGCGGCGGCGCGTTTTTTGGGGCATCATGCGCCCAAGCATTTCCTGCAGGTTGACGCCCATTTCCTCGAGACCGGCATTCGAGAATACTTGCATGGTGGACATCGACGGCGACTCGCGCACGTCCAACTCGACTTCGCGATCGTCGAGTTCGCCCTTGTGCAATTTTGCGGCGAGAATTTCGCGCGTGCGATTTTCGGCGGCCTGTTCCGGTGAAACGGCCACGGGGCCTTCGTCGCCTGCTTCGGGATCGTTTGGGTTGAATGCGCGCGTCGCGCGGACGGGCTGCGGCGGCAACAACAAATCGAGCAGGCGATGTTCGGCGGCGGCCTGAGCCTTGTCCATAAGCTTGCGTCGCATCTCTTCGCGCACAAGCGACACAGCCACCTCGGTCAACTCGCGGATCATCGACTCGCAATCGCGCCCAACGTAACCAACCTCGGTGAACTTGCTCGCCTCGACCTTGATGAACGGCGCATCGGCCATGCGCGAAAGACGGCGCGCGATCTCGGTTTTCCCCACGCCCGTCGGCCCGATCATGATGATGTTCTTCGGGGCGACTTCGTCCCGCAACGATTCCGGCAGTTGCTGCCGCCGCCACCGATTGCGCAACGCGATTGCGACTTTGCGTTTGGCCTCGGTCTGGCCGATGATGTACTTGTCGAGCTCCTCGACGATCTCTTTGGGGGTCAACACGGACATGGGCTCGTCTCCTTTTGGGAAAGGCTCACCACGGAGACACAGAGGACACGGGGAAAACACAGAGGGAATACAGAAAGAACATAGAGGAAAATGGCCTTTCGTTTTTCTTTCTTCTCCGTGCTTTCTCCGTGTCCTCTGTGTCTCCGTGGTGAATCTTCACTCTTATCCCATCTTTGCAATGCGACGTTTGTGGCGCTCGCCTTCGCTAAAGGGCGTGGCAAGCCAAATGTCGATGAGGCGGAAGCTTTCCTCCAGCGTGGAAATGCGGCGCCCCAGGCAAAGCACGTTGGCGTCGTTATGGCTTCGCGAAAGGCGCGCCCCTTCCTCCGTCGTGCAGGCGGCGGCGCGAATGTTGGGGTGACGGTTCGCGGCGATGCTGATGCCGATGCCCGTGCCGCACACCAGCACGCCTGCGTCGGCGGCGCCGGAGAGGGATAATCCACGGAGGCCGGACCATCGGCGCCGCAGTCGACGACTTCGTGCCCGAGGACCTTCACATGCTCGACGATGGCGGGCTTATAGTAGGGTTGCGGCTCCTCGAATCCCGCGTGGTCACTGCCTACCGCAATTCTCATGATGTTCTTGAATCCCTTTGTTGATGGAGCGCCAACTACGTTGCCAGCGCGCCCTCGATGGCCCGCGCCGATATGACCCCTTCGCGGAGCACGCGGCGCGCAGCCACATGGTACACGGTTGATGGAGCCGAGGGCGGCAACGCGCCCACATCGATCGCTGCGTCAACGCCGTCGAGCGCGAATCCTGCCAGCGTGGAGGCCGGCGCCTCGCCCGAACGGTTCGCGCTGGTCGAGGTGATCGGGCCGCCGACGGCCTCGCACAAGGCTCTGGCAATTTCCGATCCTGGACACCGCACGCAGATGGCGTCGCCGCCGCCCGTCAACGCTTCCGATATGCGAGCCGTTTTCGGCAACACCAAGCTTAACGGCCCCGGCCAGAACGCCTGCACAAGTTGCAGGGCATCCTCCGGCCATTCCGCCACTGCCTCGCGCAGTTGTTCCCGATTGGCCGCGATGAGCAATACGGCGTTATGCGCACTACGCCCCTTGATGGCGAACAGCTTTTCAATCGCGCGCGGCGAGAACGGGTCCGCCCCCAAGCCGTATACCGTTTCCGTGGGATAGACCACGACGCCCCCCCCGCGAAGAATCCGCGCGGCCTCGTCGAGGCCGCGTCCGTCTGCACCGAGCCGAATCACCGCAAGGTTTCCAAGAACGCGCGCAGTTGCCGGAACGCGCGGCCTCGGTGACTGATCGCGTGCTTGGCATCGCCATTCAATTCGCCGAAGGTCAACGCCATTTCCTCGGGGATGAAGAGCGGATCATAACCAAAGCCATTTGTCCCGCGCGGCGACAACGCGATGCGTCCCTCCACCTTGCCAAAAACGCTGTGCGTTGTCCCATCCGGACTCACAAATGCAGCGCAGCACACAAAGCGCGCCGTCCGCTTTTCCTCGGGAACGTCCTTTAGCGCGGCCAGCAATTTCGCGTTGTTGTCCGCGTATGCGCCATTCGGTCCCGCATACCGCGCGGAGTAGACGCCCGGCGCGCCGCCAAGCGCATCGACCTGCAGGCCGGAATCGTCGGCCACGCAGCAAACCTGAAACGCTTGGCTATAGTGCCGCGCCTTTTTCAGCGCGTTTTCCTCAAAGGTATCGCCGTCCTCCTCCGGTTCGTCGATCGCCGGAAAATCGTTCAGTCCTCTGACCGCCCACGGAAGCCCGACAAGAAGCTCGGCGAGTTCCGCCGCTTTATCGCGGTTGCCGGAACCAATCAGCAACACCCTATCCACGCGCCAAGGCCTCCCCTTGCAGCGCGAACAGCTCGCGCAGGCCCTTCTCGCCGAGGTCCAAGAGCGCATCGCACATGGAACGGGGGAACGCTTCTCTTTCGGCGCAGCCCTGCACCTCGATGAGATTTCCGTCGCCCCGCATCACGATATTCATGTCGACATCGGCGGCGGCGTCTTCTTCGTAGCAGAGGTCGAGCCGAGGCTCTCCCTCGACGATGCCGACGCTGACGGCAGCGCAGGCGGCCAAAAGAGGCGATCGAGCGATCTTGCCTCTCGCGATCAACGCGTCGATCGCATCGTGAAGCGCCACGTAAGCGCCGGTGATCGCCGCCGTGCGCGTTCCGCCATCGGCCTGAATCACATCGCAATCAAGCACGATCTGGCGTTCGCCCAGAAAACTCAGATCGACTACCGCGCGCAGGGAACGCCCTATCAAGCGGCTGATTTCCTGGGCGCGCCCCCGTTGCGATTGATCGCGGCCTATACGCGCGTGAGTCGAGCGCGGCAACATGGCATATTCCGCCGTCACCCAACCTGAATTCGTGTCCTTCAAAAACGGCGGCACCCTGTCCTCGACCGTGGCCGTGCACAGCACAATCGTGTCGCCGAACGCGACAAGCACCGAGCCCTCCGCGTATTTCGTGTAATCACGCGCAAAACGCACAGGGCGAAGGCCATCGTGGGGGCGTCCATCGGGGCGCATGTTACGGGACGTCCTTATCCGGAGCCTCCGCGGGGGGCGTTCCGGGCGATGCCTCTCCATCGGACGACTCCGAGGCCGTCGCGGCCACCTGAGTCAACGAGGTGTCCTTATGATGCCGCTGGATGAGATTCTGAAAGACGGTGTCTTCCCGCAATATTTCGACGGCTTTTTGCAGTTGTACGTCTTCCACCCCATCCGGTCCAATCGCATTGCCGGTCACCGTTCCATGGTTTTGCAGATCGCGGTTGTTCGGGTCGGCCGTCAGCGATGCGCGCATTTGCTTGAGCAGCTTTTGCTGATCATCCCGACTCATGGGCGCTTCGACGTCGGGCTTGATGCCTTCCTTGTTGATAGTCACTTGCGCAGGGGTATAATACAGCGCGGTCGTCAAGCGCAGGGCCGCGCCGTCCGGCTTGTGCAGGGGTATGATGGTCTGGACGCTGCCCTTGCCGAAGGTTTTGACGCCAACGACGATGGCGCGTTGCCAATATTGCAGCGCGCCCGTGACGATCTCGGCGCTGCTGGCCGTGTCCTGACTGACAAGCAGCACGATGGGAAACGTCGCCGGAAGATCGGGGTTCCGGTCGGTGGTCAGGCGCAAGCTCTCGGAAATCGTGGAACCGTTCTCCCGCCCCTTCGTGTAGGTGACCAACGTCCCCTTGGGCAGGAACAGCGAACAGACTTCCTTGGAAGCGGTGAGCAATCCGCCGGGATTGTAGCGAAGGTCGAGCACGAGAGACTTCATGCCTTTGGCAGAAAGTTCCTTGAGCTTTTCACTGATTTCCTTGGCGGTTGTCGCCTTGAAGTCGCTGACGCGAATGTAGCCGATGCCGCCGTCGAGCACGCGGGACTCCATGATGCTGACCAAGGGCACCTTGCCGCGCTTGATGTCCAGCTCGAGAATTTCCGGCTCTTTTTGCGGGTCCTCAAAATGCCGGATGATCGTCAAATGCACCATGGTGCCGCCAGGGCCCTTGATGCGCTGGGCCGCTTCGGCGACGCCGATCCCTTTCGTCGAGACGCCGTCGATTTTGTAGATGATGTCGCCCGATCGAATGCCCGCCTCCGCCGCCGGCGATCCCAAAATCGGCTGCAGCACCTCGAGGTTCTTGGCATCGTCCAAATGAATGGAAACGCCGATGCCCTCGAATTCGCCCTCGGTGTCTTCCCTCATCTGCTTGAGCATGTCCGCGGAAATATACGAACTGTGATCGTCGAGCGAATTCAGCATGCCGATAAGCGCCCCTTCGACGACCTTCTGGGTGTCCGGCTCTTTGACGTAATTCCGCAAAATCTCGTCGAGCACCACGCCAATGGGCTCAATCTGCTTCCACACGTCGGTCTTGGAGCCCTGCGCCGCGATGCGGTTCGTGAATCCGTTGGCGACCACAAGCGACAAGGCCAGCAGAAACGTGAAAAGGGCCGTAAACTCGAAACGACTTTTTCGCATCCAAACCTCCGGATGGCTTTGCGCCTGCGAAGAAAAAAACAGCGCCGCGCACCGCGACAACGGCGCCCGGCACGGAATACGGAATAATGATAGCAAAAGCCGCACGGCAAAGCGAATAGGCCCTAGGTCAAGGTTCGCATTGATATCCGAGTCGCTGCGCGGGCTTTTTTTGTCGGGGCGGCTTTTTTCTGCAGGAGGATTGACAAAACGGCAACCAATTGGCTATATTGCCAAATACAAACAAAAGGAGGCGGCATGAACGCAAAAACGCAAGCCTTGCTTGAGGCGCGGGCGGAGATCATCAAGGCCCTGGCGCATCCCACCCGGCTGTACATTGTCGGCGAGCTATCCCAGGGCGAACGCTGCGTATGCGAACTGCGCGAAGGAGTCGGCGCGGACCTTTCGACTGTTTCCAAACATCTTTCGGTGCTTAAAAACGCAGGCATTGTCGAGGATGACAAACGGGGGCTTCAGGTTTTCTACCGCTTGCGCGTTCCCTGCATTCTGAATTTTTTCGGGTGCATCGAGAGTGTGCTCCGGGAGAACGCCCGGCGCCAACAGGCTCTCGTCAACGAATAATAGCTTCCCAAGAAACGACGGAAGTCTGTTGCGTGTCACATGCTGGCAATTTAGGAAAATAAGCATGAATACAAGCGAAACGGGAGCGAGATGAACTGGAAGCGCGAGTGGAAACCGTTGGCCGCAATCGGGGCGGCGTTCTTGTCGTGCTTCTACCTGCCCGTGGGCGTTCCCCGCTTCGACCATGCGGTCATGGAGTCGCTCCATCTGGTCAAGTGGTACGCGCAAGAGCATGTCATTTTGTGTCTGCTTCCCGCGTTCTTCATCGCCGGAGCGATCTCGACATTCATCCGCCAAGCATCCGTAATGCGGTATCTCGGAGCGGCGGCGCCCAAGACGATCGCGTATGGAACGGCCTCTGTTTCCGGCTCGATCCTGGCGGTTTGTTCGTGCACGGTGTTGCCGCTTTTTGGTGGCATTTGGCGCATGGGCGCGGGACTTGGACCGGCCACGGCCTTTCTATACTCGGGACCGGCGATCAACGTTCTCGCGATCGTCCTCACCGCGCGCGTTCTGGGCGTGGAATTGGGGATTGCGCGCGCCATGGGAGCCGTGACGTTCAGCATCGTTATCGGGTTGAGCATGCACTTTTTGTTCCGCAAGGAAGAGAGGGAGAAGGCCGTCGCGCAGGCGGCGTTGCCTGTGCCCGAGGCCGTCCGTCCTTTATGGCAGACGGCGGCATGTCTGGCCTTGATGGCGGCTATTCTCGTGTTCGCCAATTGGGGAAAGCCGGCGTCCGAAGTTGGAATCTGGCATGCCTTGTACGCCGCTAAATGGGCGATCACCTCTGTTTGCGCCGTTGCTCTCGGCGTGATTTTGGCGGCGTGCTTCGGTCTTGCCTGGTGGAAAATCGCGCTGGCCGGAACGCCGGCGGCGGCGTTGGCCGCGCTGCATCCGCACGAGCCCGTCTGGGCCTTTGCCGCAGGGTTCATGGGCCTGTCCGCCGCAATCGGCTCCGGCAATGGCGAAATGAAGGAATGGTTCGACGTGAGTTGGGAATTCGCCAAGCAAATCCTGCCGCTTCTCTTGGGCGGCGTGTTGATGGCAGGGTTTCTTCTTGGCCGCCCTGATCACGAAGGGCTGATTCCAAGCGGGTGGGTGACCTGGGCCGTGGGCGGCAATTCGGTAACGTCCAATTTTTTGGCGGCCCTCATCGGAGCGTTGATGTATTTTGCCACACTCACGGAGGTGCCGCTGTTGCAGGGATTGATCGGGTCGGGGATGGGCAAGGGTCCGGCGCTGGCCCTGCTTCTTGCCGGTCCGGCGCTGTCCTTGCCGAGCATGCTGGTCATTTACAGCGTCATGGGGTTCAAGAAAACGTTTGCATACTGTTCCCTGGTGACGATCTTGTCCGCCATCGCCGGAATCATGTATGGGGCTTTGATGTGAAATGCACGAGACCAACACGCGGGTAGGCGCGCAAACCTCGCTATCCGCCAACCATCCATCGAGGAGCATGGAAATGAAAATCCAGATTCTGGGCACGGGATGCCCGAAATGCAAAAAACTTGCGGAAAACGCAGAAGCCGCCGCCAAAGAACTGGGCATCGATCATGATCTGGAAAAAGTCACCAATATCAATGAAATCATGCAGTTTGGCGTGATGATGACCCCGGCCCTCGTGATCGATGGACAGGTGAAACTCGTAGGCAAGGCGCCCGATGTCGAGGAACTGAAAAAATTGTTGTCGTGAGCGCCATTCTCGAACGGAGAGGACGATCCTGTTTCTCCAGAACGGTTTCTTGAAATATGGAACGCGGCCAACGCTTCCGCTGTTGCGGCGATAGGTCGTTGCGCGAATGGCCGACATGAAGGAACGACAAGGAGGAGACATGGAAAACGAAACGCCGAAACTCGAAGAGCCTCGCATTCGGAGCCGTTCGGGAAAGAAGGCGGCGATCATCATATGCTTGGCGCTGGCCGTGGGTGCGACCGCCTATATGAAAAACCAGCATTCCCCTGCTGTGACGCCGGGAGATGGATCGGGCGGCGGCGTAACCGTCGCGGCGCAGCCCGGCTCCACAAATACGGAGCCCGAGAGCACGGAACGCCTTCCCCGGCTGGTGGACCTTGGCGCAAGCAAGTGCATCCCCTGCAAGATGATGGCGCCCATTCTCGAAGAACTGAAACAGAGCCATGGGAAAAAATTCGAGGTGGTGTTCCTAGACGTGTGGGAAAATCCCGATGCGGCGAGCGAGTACAACGTGAATCTAATTCCCACCCAGATATTCTTCGACGCATCCGGCGCGGAACGTTTCCGGCATGAAGGGTTCCTTTCCAAAGAAGATATTCTGGCCAAATGGAGGGAATTAGGCGTGGAACCTTGAGAGCGATAGCAGGAGAGGAGCAGCCATGCAGGAAATTTTCACGACGCTGACGCATGCCGTCAAGGGAGCGCCCGCCATGGCAATGGCCGCAGCCGTTGCATGGGGCGTCCTAAGCATAGTGCTGAGTCCTTGTCATCTGGCCAGCATTCCCTTGATCGTCGGGTTTATCGATGAGCAGGGGCGCATTTCCGCCAAACGCGCCTTTGCGATTTCGTCGCTGTTTGCGTTGGGCATTCTCATAACCATCGGCATGATCGGCGTGATAACGGCAGCGGCGGGCCGCATGCTGGGCGACGTGGGACGCTATGGCAACTACTTCGTGGCGCTGGTGTTTTTTGGGGTAGGGCTGCATTTGTTGGACGTGCTTCCCATGTCGTGGTCGGGGCCAGGACAAGTGGGGATGAAACGCAAGGGACTGTTGGCCGCGCTGACGTTGGGGCTTGTTTTCGGCATTGCGCTGGGTCCGTGCACCTTCGCCTACATGGCTCCCATGTTGGGCGTGGCGTTTCAATTGGCCGCGACAAATCCGTTTTATGGAGCCCTATTGCTTCTCGCCTACGGCGTGGGACATTGTTCCGTCATCGTTGTTGCAGGAACATCAACAGAACTCGTGCAACGGTTCCTGAATTGGAATGAAAACTCGCGCGGCACGCTCGTGGTGAAAAAAGTCTGCGGCGCGTTGGTGTTGGCAGGAGGCCTTTGGATGATCTACTCGGCTCCCTGACGCCGGCGGCGCGATCGCGCGTTCATTCCGGAAACAAGGCGCTGATCGTCAGAAGCAGTTTCGCCGCAGCGGAAGTGTCGACCACGATCGGAACAGGGTTCGGGGCGTAGGGAAGGCCGGGAGAAAGCTTGAGCGCCCGTTTCATGGCGGACGGCAGCATGCGGCAAAGCTGTGCGTGGACGTTGGGGCGGGGCGGAGAAAGCATGGCCAGCGCCAGGAGCGTATCCGGCAGGACATCCGGAGCGGCGGCGTCCAATCCCGCCAGGGCGGCTTCGATGGAGACGTCCCACGCGTTCGAAGCCGCCGGCACAAGACCGGTGAACCAGAAACGAAGCGGAGTCGGGTCTTTCCATCCGTTTTGATCGTTCAACAGACGGAAACGGACAAGGCTTTCCACATCCGTCAGACGTTCGCGCCATGCCGGCTTGTCCGCTCCGGCCCACGTCGCCAAACACAACGCGTTTTGCATGCCCACGAAGACAGAGACCAGCAACTCGTCGTCGCAGACGTCCCTTAGCCGATCGGGGCTGAACCCTGGCCGCGGCAGCCGCGTCGCCGGATCGAGCCAGGCCGTCAAAAAATCGCTGGCCGCTTCAATAGCATTCCAGTGTTCGCCGAGAAACGCGGCGCGCTCGTTCTCGGAAAGAAACTCCACGTGCTTGGACAACGTCCACAGAAACGCGCCCGCCGCCTGCACATCGACCCAAAAAGACGGAGAGGCCTCAACCCCATTGGCATATGCGGCAAAAGGCAAGGAACCTCGCGGCGCGGCGCGGCGTCCTTCCAACCGGACAAGGCCGGCAAGAAAAGCCGCATGGCGCGCAGCCTGCTCCCTCCCGCGTATCGCGTCAAAGGCCCATGTGCTCCACAGGGCATGGCGAGGCAATTCCACGGCCAGCGGCGGCTGGGTGATCGGCGCGTGAACGATTGCGCCGGAGGAAGCGTCCATGGCGGTCAACAAGGCAACCGCACATCGGTTGGCCAGCGCGTCCAATTCCGGGTCTTTTGTGACGGGAAAACGCAACGGAGCCAGCGTATCCCGCCACGCCTGCTCCGTCTCGGCGGCAAGCGCGCCGGGAGAAGCGCCGAGCGCGCCCTGCAGGAGTTCATCGACCTTGGCCATCGATGCGCCAAACGCGACGTAGACGGTGGCGGCATAGACCGAGTCCCTGCTCTCGGGTTGGAGCAACACGGCCGACTCGCATCGGCCCGCGGCGCTGGAGGCTCCGGAAAGCGCGCCCGCCTCTGCCTGTTCGAAGGGACCGCCCCTTTGATTGACAAGGCCGCACTGAAATGCGCGGACCGGATTGGGCGAGGCATATCCCATCCAGGCGCCGTCGCCCAAGGCGCTCCATCGTTGCGCCAAAGCGCGGCTCTCGACGCATTCCCGCGCCAGATTCCAGATTTTCGCGCGCACTTCGTTCGGGCGAAAATGGTAGGTGGTTTGCGAAGTGACATCGCGAAAAGCCGCGAAATCGTTAGCGTCGTCCAGACGCCAATCGGCAAGAGGAAGTTGCGGCAACAGTCGCGTGCAGGGCGCAAACCCGGCAAACCAATACAAGTCCGGGGGCGCGGATAGGCCCGATACCTCGATGTGACACACGAACGCATCTCGCTGCGCGATCGTAAAAACGGTTTGCGTCGCGGAAACGCCGTTGCTCAGCGCGCTCACGGTTTCGACCATTTGCGCGCCCGCATAGCGCTGGCGAGACGTCCACGGCGGACCGGTCAGCCAGTGCACCCATGGCGCGGGCTGACGCCTTGCAGCGGCGATTCCGCGGAAATGGTCCGATACCGCAGTTGATCATGGAATCCTGGGCTGGGCCAGCGGCAGACGCTGATGCGTCCGGACGGATTGACGCCCACCGTCAATGCGCCCTGACCTATCACGGCGCTGACATCGGCCGGCCCCAACAGCGACTCGCCCGGCCATGCGGCTGCGCAGGCGCCCCACAGCATCAGCAAGATGCCCCATAGCGATCGTATCGCGATCCGGATCACGGAAGCGGCTCCTTTGCTGCCTGCTTT
>JAKJDA010000400.1 GCA_022706165.1 Candidatus Hydrogenedentota bacterium
CCCGAACAGCAGAAACGGACCAAGCGCGATCCGATGACGTAATTCACCGGTTCCCCCATGCTCCCCAATTTTTGGCCGCTGACGACGCATACATCCAATGGATATGCGTCTTTTTGCTTGGCAACCACGGCTTTGTCGAGGATGTCCAGGTATTTCGCCAAATCCTTTTCCACCTCTGCCTTACAGCCCTCGCGGCACACCCGGAACAGGCGATTGCCGATCACGCATTCCACGGCGCTCGCATCGAGTTTCGCTCCGGTCGCCACGCATATGTCCAGCGGATACTGCGTCGCCTGTTGTTTGATGATCTCCTCGTCGATTTTTTTGAGATGCTTGGCCTTGTCGGCTTCAAACGCGGCCGTGCATCCGGCGCAGCAGAATCGTATTTCTCTGCCCGCGTACGTTTTGATCATCTGCGAGCCCATCGAACCCAGGCGTTCCCCGCTTACGGGGCAGAAGCCTAGGGGATATGGGTCGCCTTTCCGATCCTCCGCCGCGCTGACAGCCGCCAGGGTCGCGCCGCATAACACTGCGATGATGAGGCTAGTTTTCCTCTTGGGAGACATGGTTTCATCCTCCTGTCGTGTTGGAGCGGTCCATTGCCGATTCGATGCTTTCCTCAAAAGGCCTGCGCAGAATGCCCTGCTCCGTGATGATGCCGGCGATATGTTCGGCGGGCGTCACGTCGAAGGCGGGGTTGTAGACTTTTACGCCGTCCGGCGCGGTCTGTTTGCCGAACCCATGCGTGACTTCCTCGCTGTCACGAAGTTCGATGGGTATTTCAGCGCCGGATTCGAGGGTCAAGTCGAACGTCGAGAGGGGGGCCGCCACGTAGAATGGGATGCCGTGCGCCTTGGCAAGCGTCGCTACGCCGTAGGTGCCGATTTTGTTTGCGACGTCGCCGTTCGCAGCGATGCGGTCTGCGCCGACGACGACCATTTGGATGCGTCCCTCGCGCATCACCTGCGCGGCCATGTTGTCGCAGATCAGCGTGACGTCGATGCCGGCTTGCTGCAATTCCCACGCGGTCAGCCGCGCGCCCTGCAACAGAGGGCGCGTCTCATCCGCAAAGACCGCGAAGCGCTTGCCCAGTTCGTGCGCACGGAACATCACGGCCAAGGCTGTTCCATAGGCCGCTGTCGCCAGCGCGCCGGCGTTGCAGTGCGTGAGAACGCCGTAGCCATTCTGAATGAGCGCGGCGCCGTGCTCGCCGATGGCCCGGCAACGGCGTTTATCTTCTTCGCAGATATCGACGGCCTCGGCCTCGATGGCTTGTAGGAAGGCCGGGAGTCGGGATGCGTCGCATGCCGCCGCGAAGGCTTTCATGCGGTCCAGCGCCCAGAACAGATTCACTGCCGTCGGACGGGATGTCGCCAGGAAGGCCGCTGTTTCGTTGACCGCCCGATGCGCTTCCTCGATCGTTTGCGGCGCTTTTTCGCGCACGCCGACCACCACGCCAAACGCCGCGCAAACGCCGATGGCCGGGGCTCCGCGCACGCGCAGGACCTTGATGGCCTCCCAGACATCGGCGGCGGTGTTTAACTCCATTTCCTTGTAAAGGGCGGGGAGGAGGGTTTGGTCAATGATGACGAGTTTGTTGTTTATCCAACGAACGGGCTCGACGGACACAGCGACTCCTTTCGTGAATACGGTCATGCTAAACGAGGAACCGCCAATGCCGGCTCCCCAGCTCCTTATGCTACTCGGGAGGCGCGCCTGCCGCAAACGACCCATGTCTCCGTTTTTCCGGTTGAAGCAGGACTTGCGATAAAATAGAGCCGTGTCGCCGTTTTCGCGGTTTTTTTCCACAGCGAAATCGATTCCCCAAGGCCAGTCTGCTACAATCCAGTTCATTTTAGTTGGGGATTTTCAAGCCATCAAGGAGAAGCAGGACGTGGCATTGCGCGCGGTGCAGTTTGGAGCCGGGAATATTGGCCGGGGTTTTTTGGGGCAGCTTTTTTTTGAGACGGGCTACGAGACGACGTTTGTGGATGTCGTGCCGGAGGTCATCGAGGGATTGAATCGCCGGCGCGCGTATCCGTTGCGGGTTGTCGAGGAAACGAGCGTGGACTTGACGATTGGGCATGTATCCGCAATCCATGCGGGCGACGTCGAGGCTATTGAGGAGGCGCTTGCGCAGGCAGACCTCGCGGCGACGGCGGTCGGCGTGAATGTACTCCCTCGCATTGCCCCGGCGCTTGCGGCGGGGGTTGCGCGGCGGTTTGCGCAGGGCGATGCGCCGGCGCTGAACTTCATCGTGTGCGAAAACATGTTGGAAGCGGGCCCGTTCCTGCGCGAGAAGGTGCGGGAGCATCTCGATCCGCGTTTTTATTCGGCGCTTGACGAAAAGGTAGGATTTGTCGAGGCAAGCATCGGACGCATGGTGCCGGTGATGACCGCTGAGCAGCGGGCCGAGGACCCGTTGCTGGTGTGTGTCGAGCCGTACTGCCATTTGCCGGTGGATGCATGCGGCTTCAAGGGGGCTATTCCGCCGCTGAAGCATATGGAGCCGCTCGCGAATTTCGGGGCGTACGTGGAGCGCAAACTTTTCGTCCACAATGCGGGGCATGCGTCGACGGCCTATCTCGGTTATTTCCGCGGGCACGAGTATATTTGGCAGGCGATTTCCGATCCGAGCGTGCGCAGCGAAGTGGACGCCGCGATGCAGGAGACCTGTGCGGGGTTGGTGAAAAAGCACGGCCTTGATGCAGCGGCGTTGCAGGAACACTGGGCCGATCTCGTGCATCGGTTTCATAACAGAGCGCTGGGGGACACGGTCGCGCGCGTCGCGAAAGACCCGATTCGGAAACTCGGCCCGAGGGACCGTCTTGTCGGCTCGGCGCTGATGTGCTTGGAGCAAGGCATTGCGCCGAAACACGTGGCATTTGCAGCCGCAGCGGCGATTCGCTACGATCACCCGGATGATCTTGCGGCGCAGCAGGTGCAACAGGCATTTCGTGAACGCGGCCTTGTGGGAGTTCTCGAACAGTATTGTCAGGTTTCCGCA
>JAKJDA010000401.1 GCA_022706165.1 Candidatus Hydrogenedentota bacterium
ACCTACCTCGACGTCCTCACCCGGGCCCGGGCCGAGATCGACGTGCCGATGGCGGCGTACCACGTGTCCGGCGAATACGCGATGCTGAAGGCCGCGGTCGCCAACGGCTGGATCGAGGAACGCCGCGCCGTGCTCGAAACCTTGACCGCGATTCGCCGCGCGGGCGCGAAACTCATCATCACCTACTATGCGAAGGATGTTGTCCACTGGTTGGAGGAGCCCAGCGCATGAACGAAGCGTATGTTACGCTGGTCATCTTCGTGGCAGCCTATGTGTTGTTTGTCGTGTTGCCGACGCGCCGTAGTCTTGTGGCCTGTGGCGGGGCATTGCTGTTGCTGTTTTCGGGCGTCATGTCGCCGTTGGAAGCCTTTTTGTCGATTAATTGGAACGTCATGGGCATATTTGTCGGCATGCTTGTCATGGCGGATGTGTTTATTGAAAGCCGATGCCCGGCCTATCTTGCGGAATGCATCGTAAACCGAGCCCCCAGCACGGCGTGGGCATTATTGTTCATCTGCGCGTTGACCGGAGCCATCTCGATGTTTGTCGAGAACGTCGCAACGGTGCTTATCATCGCGCCGATCGCGATCGAAATGACGAAGCGATTACAGATCAGCCCGGTTGCCACCATCATCGGCATCGCCATCAGCAGTAACTTGCAGGGCACGGCCACGCTGATCGGCGATCCCCCCAGCATGTTGCTCGGCGGTTACGCCAAGATGACCTTCATGGATTTTTTCTTCTACCAGGGGAAACCCAGCATTTTCTTCGCAGTGGAACTCGGCGCACTAGCGTCGTTCGTCGTGCTGTACATGGTCTTTCGACGTCACGGGAAAAAGATGACGGTGATGGCGGTCGAGAAGGTCGAGTCGTGGACACCGGCAATCGCGTTGGTATTGTTGATTGCCGCGCTGGCCCTCTCATCGTTTTTCGATAAAGAGTTCAGCTACATGGCGGGGGGGCTGTGCATGCTGTTTGCCGCGGCAATGGTTATCTGGGCAGAGATCACGAAACGGGGCGCGTTCCTTGCCGGCATCAAGCGTCTGGACTGGGACACCACGTTCTTTCTACTGGGCATCTTCGTGATCGTTCACAGTTTGTCGGGGGCGGGATGGATTGACCGAATTTCCACGGAATTGTCGGACCTCATCGGCGGCAACATCTTTCTCGGGTATACGATGCTTGTTTTTCTGTCCGTCGCAGTGTCTGCGTTTGTCGACAACGTACCGTTTCTCGCGGCGATGCTGCCGGTCGCGCTCTCGTTGTCCGAGCGCCTCCACATTGACCCGACGCTGTTTCTCTTCGGATTGCTGATCGGCGCGAGTCTGGGCGGAAACGTGACCCCCATCGGGGCTTCCGCCAACATTGTCGGCATGGGATTGCTGCGCAAAGAAGGCCACCCCGTGACCTTTCGCCAGTGGGCCGCGATTTCGGTGCCCTTCACCATCGCGGCGGTGTTGCCTGCATACCTGCTGGTGTGGTTTATTTGGTCATAGCATAACGCGTAGAGGGGGAATCAAACGCATGGAGCGTAAGCGGTCTTCGGAATTGTGGCAGGCGGCGAATCGCGTGCTGGCGGGCGGGGTCAACAGCCCCGTGCGCGCCTTCAAAGGCGTCGGCGGCGACCCCTTTTTCGCCGTCTCGGGCAAGGGCGCGTACGTGACCGACGCCGACGGAAATGCACTGATCGACTACGTGCTTTCATGGGGACCGCTCATCCTCGGACACGCGCATCCGCATGTCGTCGAGGCCGTCATACGGGCGATGGAAAAGGGCTCCAGTTTCGGCATCCCGACGGAAAACGAGATCCGCCTCGCCGAGAAGATCATCGCGCACTATCCGTCGATGGAAAAGGTTCGGCTCGTCAACAGCGGCACCGAAGCCACGATGAGCGCGATTCGTCTCGCGCGCGGCTATACGGGGCGCGACCTGTTGATTAAGGTCGAGGGTTGTTACCACGGCCACGCGGACGCCCTGCTCGTCAAGGCGGGCAGCGGCTTGACGACGCTCGGCGTGCCGACGAGTCCCGGCGTGCCCGCGCCGTATGCGTCGTGCACGCTCACGATGCCGTTCAACGACCTCGCCGCGGCGCGCGCGCTTTTCCGCGAACACGGCGATCGCATCGCCGCGATTATTGTCGAACCAGTTGCAGGCAATATGGGGGTCGTGCCGCCTGCGGAGGGGTATCTGCAGGGGTTACGTCAACTAACACGCGAATCGGGCGCGCTGCTGATTTTCGACGAGGTGATGTGCGGGTTCCGCGTGGCGCTGGGCGGTGCGCAAGCGCGTTACGGCGTGACAGCGGACCTGACCGTGCTCGGCAAGGTCATTGGCGGCGGCCTGCCCGTCGGCGCGTACGGCGGTCCGGCAGCAATCATGGACCTTCTCTCGCCGACGGGTCCGGTGTACCAGGCGGGGACTCTCTCCGGCAACCCGCTCGCCACGGCGGCTGGCATCGCCACGCTGGAGGCGCTCGAACAACCCGGCGTGTTCGAGAGCATCGCGAAGAAAACCGGCGACCTGTGCGCGGGACTGTGGGCGTTGGCCCGCAGTGCAGGCGTGCCCGTGTTTCAGACGCATGTCGGCACGATGGCCTGCCTGTTTTTTTCGACCAATCCCGTGCGCAACTATGCCGACGCGCTCCAGGCCGATACGCAACGTTACGCGCGTTTCTTCTGGACCATGCTCGACAGCGGCATTTACCTTGCGCCGTCTCAGTTCGAGGCGATGTTCCTCAGCGCGGCCCACGGCGATGTCGAGATCGAAAAGACCTTGGATGCCGCACGGAAAGCCTTTGCTAGTTGTTAATCGGGGCGAGCGGAGCACCACAACGCCGCCGTGAGGAAAAGCTTGCCCTGTTTTGGCCGGCCTATTATACTTGCGCCCCATGAATACCGAGTTATTCCGTTTTATCAACCAGACCATGAAAACGCCCTGGTTGGATCAGGTGATTCCTTTTTTTTCTGACAAGGATTACGTGGTGATTCCCGGGGCGGTTGCGGCAGCG
>JAKJDA010000402.1 GCA_022706165.1 Candidatus Hydrogenedentota bacterium
CCTCGAAAAATCACGGCGTCCCCCCGAAAGAATCCCCGCGCAATTCCTCCGCCGGAAACATTTGATACGTCATGATGCGAGAGGCGCGAACCAGATCGAGACGATGCGCCCGGAGCAAAGCAGGAAGCGGATCGCCGTAAAACTCGATTCCCTCGGTCTCCACCAGCAGACGCCCCACCGACTGCCGGAATTCCTTCCGAAATGCCGAGGCGCGCCGCCGCGCCGCCACCTCGTCAGGATAAAGCGACACGCACAGTTCCGACAGATCATACGCCGCCAACTCCATGGCGCCATCCGGAGGAGACGAAGCGGCAGCCGCCCGAAGATAACACTCCAGGATAAGACTATCCGGACCCGGAGCCGGACGAGCGCCGATTTCCATGCAATACGCCGCCACAGACGGATAGCCCGACCGCATCTGCAACACCTCGCGAATGCCAAAACTCGACGAAATAGCGGCAAGCGCCAGCCCTGTCGCAATCACGATACGCGACGCCGCGCGCATGGGGGAGGGCGACTCCCACGCGGCCATCGTCAAGGCAGCGATGGCCGTGACGAAGAAAGGCAGCGCGTACAGATACGCGCGCACGACCAACACGCCCTTGACGGCGAACGTCGCATACGCGACAATTCCTGGCAGCGCGACAAGCGCAAGCAGCACGTATCCATCCGCCCGCCCAGAACGCAGCGCAGGCGCCCCATGACGCGACCACGCCCACGCGCCCATCCCCGCCAGAAAAAGCAGCGCGCACAACGCCCCATACCCTTCGTACAGACCCAGAAAATACGGAAGCACAAGAAGGCCGCTCAGATGGGCCGGCTGGGAACCGTGATACATCCAACGCGGAAAATTCACTTCCAGAAAAGTCGGATGGGGATACCCAAGACATTGCGATCGAAACAAAAGAATGAGTGGATAACTCGTTGCCTCCGCAAGGCCCATGGCCAGGAGAAAACCCGCCACATACAAAAGGCCGCCGCCCCAAAAACAACGGAACGCTTGCGCGGCGGGACGCATCCGGGCGCACAACAGGGTATGCGCCAACGCCGCAGGCGCAACAAGCGCAGCCGCTTGATACCCTCCCCAAAAGGCAACGCCCAGAAAAAAACCCGCCGCAAACAGCCAACGCAGCCTTCCCGCACGACTCGCCCAGCGAACCTGACACGCAAACGCGATCGTGGCGAAAAACATCGGCATGGTCTGGGGGTACGCCGTGCGGCTGTTATAGACATGAAAACACGAGAAGGCGATCAAAAACGCCGCCATGAGCGCCGCGTTGCGTCCCGCCGCCCGCCGCGCAAACACATACGCAGCCACAACCCCCAACACTCCGAACAGGCTTTCGACAAAAGCGCCGGCCCACGTCACGAAACCCGTCGCAAGCATCGTCGCGCCGACGAAGTAGTAGAACAGCGTTTTCGGGAAAAACACGCCCGCATCCGTCATCTCGGCATGCAACCTCGTCAGATACGGAGCGAGTTCGAAGGAGGGACCGCCGCGCATCTCGGCCCATTTCCCCGCAAAAAGCCCAAAGATGCCGCGCAATTCAACGCTCTTCCCGTAGGAATCGAGCAAATATCGCGCCTCATCCATGCCGAAAATGCCGGCATGCGGGATATCCCAGAAACGAAGAACCGCCGCGCCGATAAGGATGGCGGTAAGAACGGAGTAGTGCGTCGCCGTCAACAGAGCGCCGCACGGAACGTTGCGCGGAACCGGCTCATGGCGCATGCCCCTTCCCCCCAAAGCTCCCGGAAGGAGTGCGGAAAGCCCCTCTCCCAAAGAAAACTCTCCGCGCCTGCTTGTCTAGTTTTTCAGCCCCGTCAAGGAAATGCCCTGTATCATATAGCGCTGACAGAAAAAGAACAGGAATATGACGGGCAGCGTCATCAGAAGCGTAGTGGCCATAAGCTCGCCGTACATGCTGGCGAAGTCGCCCTTAAACCACTGCAATCCCAGCGAAATCGTCATTTTGTCCTTCGTGATGATGAAGATGTACGGGCCCAAAAAATTGTTCCACGCCCCCTGGAAGGTCTGCACCGCGACCACCGCCAACGCGGGCTTGATCAACGGCAGGGTGATGGTCGAAAAAATGCGGAAATACCCGCAACCGTCGATTTTGGCGGCGTCGTCCAGGTCGATCGGCAACGTCATCATGAACTGCCGCAGCAAGAAAATATGGAACGCGCCGCCAAAAAACGCGCCGAACCACAGCGGATTCAAGGTATTGTACCAGCCCATCCAATTGAAAATCAGGAAGCCCGGGATCATCGTCACCTGCGCCGGCAGCATCATCGTGGCCAACACCATGATGAAGACGATATCGCGCCCGCGCCAACGGATTCTCGAAAACCCGAAGGCCACGAACGCACTGGATATGACGTTGAGGACGACGTTGAGAAAGGCGACGTAGGAGGTGTTCCAAATCCATTGCCAGAACGGAATGAAACGCTGCGCACGAATGAAATTGCCGAAAACCTCGTTCCAATCCAAGGGCCATTTCTTGAAGCATTCGGGCACGTCAAAGACGGAGGAATGAAAGATTTCCTGAGGCCCCTTGAAACACGTGACCAATAGCCACATGAACGGCATCGAGAAGACGACGCCGCCCACGATCAGCACGATGTGCATGATGCCGTGGCTCGTGATCTTTCGCAACAATCGCCTGGTCGCCAATTTCACAACGATGTTCTCCCCTTGAATGCCTTGCCGCGGCCATCGTTCCGCAGGCTCGCGCGCCGGGTTGCCCGCCTATTCGTAATGCACCCACTTCTTGGCCAGTTTCGTCTGCAACAGCGTCAGCGCCAAAACAATCGCGAACAGTATCCACGCCATGGCCGACGCATATCCCATCTTGAAGTAACGGAAGGCGTTATTGAACAGGTAGTACACATAGAACATCGTCGAATCCGCCGGGCCGCCCTTCGTCAAGATCAAGGCTTGGGCAAAGATTTGGAACACGCCGATAATGCCCGTCACGAACGAGAAAAACATGTACGGGGT
>JAKJDA010000403.1:0-338 GCA_022706165.1 Candidatus Hydrogenedentota bacterium
ACCGCGCGTTTGACGAGAATGAACGCGCCCACCCCAATAGGTTGCACCAACGACGTGTTGAATCGCTCCATATCGGACTCGATGATGAGCCCTCCCCAGGATCGCGAGATAACCAGTTCTTCCGCCCAAGAACCATGGTCCAGCCGCGGCACACAGGTCAGGAAATCAAAGCCCATCCGCTCGGCGTAGGCCACGGCGCGGCGCAAGGTCTTGGGATGAAACCAGATATCCGCATCCGTCAGGCATAGCCATGTGACGTTTGGGCCGGTTTGATGCACGGCATGCCACACCGCGTTGGCCTTGCCGAGCCACCCTTCCTGCAGAGGCGGATCGTGGAT
>JAKJDA010000403.1:348-3003 GCA_022706165.1 Candidatus Hydrogenedentota bacterium
ACGGGCAAGACGGTCCAGAATGGCTCCGGTGTCGTCCGTCGAATGATCGTCGATGACAAAGATTTCCGTTCCGGGATAGTCCTGCGCGGCCAGCGATCGCGCGGCTCCTTCGATAGCATCTTCCTCGTTGCGGGCGGGCGCGATGATCGCAACCAGCGGCAACGGCCCCTCCTCCCCGTCGCGGGAATCCGGCGTCAGACGATGCAGCCGCCGAATGTGTCGGGCAAACGCGCGCCGCGTCGCCAAACACGTCAGCAGGCAAATCGCCCAAAACGGCGCCGCCATCCAGGCCGCCCACGGCCAAGCCGGCATCAACCCCATCACAAGCGCGCCAAAGGCAATCAAACGCCCAGCAAGCACATTTCGAGGGCGCACGATACATGCGACAAGCGCGGAGTCTCCGGTCCTATCGCCCACGGAACCGCCCCGGCCGTTTTTTGGATAACGCGCCGTTTCGCCTCATTCCGGCGAAATCGTCCATCGTGCAACCTCGATTGCTCATGCGGCGGCCTGGTCTCTTCAGCTTTTTCCAGGCGGCGCGGGAATGGCTCCGCTCAGCCGGCCCATCCAATACGGCAGAAACAAGTCGATGCCCGGGAATTCAATCGCTCTCTCGTCGCCGGCATGGCTCAAACACGGCGGACGCTGCCAGATGAAATCGCTTACGGTTCTTTCGCGCGGCAACAGGGCATACAACGTGTATTTTTCGTTCTTTTGCTCAATGGAAGGGTCGTTTCTGACATCGACAACGCGCAAAAACTTCGGCGGCGCGGGAAAATCGAGCAACGTGCCCTGCAACGTCGCCCGTGCGTTTGCGTTCTTTTTGTCCCCGGTCCCCAGGATGTAGATCGCCGCGAAATATCCATTCAGGTGGTCACTGGCCTTATCGAGGTACGCGTGGGTCAGCGCGCTCTTGAATTTCTTCGACCACGCCGCCTTTTCCTCCAGCTCATTCAGCACGAACAAACGAATGAAATCGAGATTCGCGGGGAAATACTCGTCTGCATCTTTGGCGCGGATTCGCGGGCCATCGCCCGTGTACGCGCTCATGGCTGCCTTGTAATCGGAGCGCAACGCCTTGTATTTCTTCGGATTGGCGCTGAGAATGAGACGCATCCACTCGAGCTTGAACGTGCTAGTCGCCTGCGTGCTATTGCCTTGTCCGTCAACGATGCGCCACTCGTCCGCGATCAACCGGTCGCCGATGCACTCGACAAGTTGCGTGGCGCGACGCCGAATCTCGGCATCTTTCGCATACGCCAACGTCGCAGCCAGCCCCATCGCCGTGCCGTCATACGTGTCGCGCGAACTGTCGCCCAGCCATACCATCTTCTCGTACGGCGCGACGCCCCAAAACGCCTTCTTGCCGAGTCCCGGCCGCTCCGGTGATTCCCCGCGCCCATAGACACGGTAGTATTCGCGGTACGCTGGATCGTCGGCATCGCCGGCATAGCGGGCAACATACCCGACGCGACCCGACACCCGCGTCAGCAGATCGAACTTTTCCAACGTCCACAAAATGCGATCCCGGAGGGATGCGTCGCCGGTCACGCTGCACTTGATGACCAGCGCCGCCAGATAATGCCCCGTCCAGGTGGCGCTGTCGCCGATGCCGTCATACATGTGCGCCCGAGACCGGGCCGGATCGACCCACCACAGATCGGCGTTGTAGCCTTGAGGCAGGTTGTACTTTTCGTAGTGCTCGAGATACCGCTCCGCCTTGTCGCAGAGTTCGGACGCCTGTCCGGGCGTCATCTCGGGCCACGTGAACGTTTGGCCCCGCGCGATCGCGCGCAATGCCTGTTCCTGATCCGGCGTCAGGCCGCCGCCAAACGCAGCGCTCGACGCCAAGAACAGCCCTAACATCATCCCTAAGCCCAGGAGTCTGCAATACGGGTGCGCGTATTTCATGATGTCTTCCTCTCTGTTCGTTGCCGATGCCTGACAAGTACGGCTCTGCGTCACGCACCCTATTCTAGCGTATTTCCTCAAAAACATCGCATGGGTCGGGCTAAAAATTTCTGAAAGAAATGCCTCACAACAGCCCTCGTGCTATGCTCGCCTAATGGAAAGTCTCTCCTCTTTCCCTGGAGCATTTTCTCCAATGCCCAATTTAGAACGGAATGGGTTCCGTAATTTTTAAGCTTCCATATGGAGTAGTCTTAATAACCTCATAAATATTAAGCTTAAAGATTTCTCATTTACAACAAAAATAGCGTACAAAATTTCGCACTCTTGCCAGTTTGTTCAGTATATGAAAAGAAACGAGGAAATGCCTTATTATTGTATTTTTTGAAACTTTATTGTACAATTTTGCATTGATTCTGATGTTATTTGTGCACAGTGAGTGAAAAGGCGTAATCCTGGGAAAAAAAGGTACATCATGATTGATAAAAAATTCCGTCTCGGGCATAGTTTGATTCTTATGTTTGTAGGCTTGGGGCTTATT
The DNA here is from genome assembly GCA_022706165.1 of Candidatus Hydrogenedentota bacterium. Classification (GTDB taxonomy): domain Bacteria; phylum Hydrogenedentota; class Hydrogenedentia; order Hydrogenedentales; family SLHB01; genus JAKJDA01. The sequence continues at coordinate 2,798 of JAKJDA010000403.1, forward strand.
GTGCTTGTAGGCGCCACTCGCTCTTCTTGGGCCCAAACCCCACTCCCCGATATCCATCCGGCGCCGCAGCACGTGGAATGGGCCCAAGGGATTCCCGCGCAGCTCAGTATCCCGACCATTACGAGCATCGTGGTTTCGCCGACGGTCGGAAACATCCAAGCCGGTATCGACCACATCGCCGAGCGGTTGAGCGCGATTGGCCGCCC
>JAKJDA010000404.1 GCA_022706165.1 Candidatus Hydrogenedentota bacterium
TGCCGCTGCCGGACCCCAAATACCACAGCACGATCCTGACGAAATTCGTCAACACCGTGATGGTCTGCGGCAAAAAGAGCGTATCGGAATCCATAGTGTACGGCGCCCTGTCCCTGATCAAGACCAAGCTGCCGAAGGAAGACCCGATCAAAGTCTTCGAGACGGCGCTCGACAACGCCAAGCCGATCTTGCAGGTGAAATCGCGGCGCGTGGGCGGCGCGACCTACCAGGTGCCGGTCGAAATCGCCCCGGCCACCCGGACAGCGCTTGCGTTCCGCTGGATCATCGAATTCTCCCGCAAACGCGGCGAGAAGACGATGGCCGAACGCTTGGCGGCGGAGCTGATGGACTGTTTCAACAAGCAAGGCAATACGATCAAGCGCCGCGAGGACACGCATCGCATGGCCGAGGCCAACAAGGCCTTTGCACACTTGCGCTACTAACGGCGGGCATGTAGACGACGCAGCAATACGGAGACAGCCCTTCGCGCCCACCGGGCGAAGGGAGCTCAATACAGGACAATTGAATCTGAGCGGGATTAAGTCAAGACGGGACTCGCACGGATCAATCACGAAGCATGAATCGAAACGCGGAACATAGGGAATGGGCACGACGCATAGGCGCAGCAGCGCGTATGCAGTCTGCCATTCTGTAATCCGCGTCGAAAGGACTGAGCTCGTGGCACGGCGATACCCCCTTGAACAGACGCGCAATATCGGCATCATGGCGCACATCGACGCCGGCAAGACGACGGTGACCGAACGCATCCTGTATTACACGGGCCGGTTGCACCGCGTGGGCGAAGTCCACGAAGGCACCGCGACCATGGACTACATGGAACAAGAGCGCGAGCGCGGCATCACCATCACCTCGGCGGCTACGGCGACACGCCAGGCCACGTGGATTTCACGGCGGAAGTCGAGCGAAGTCTGCGCGTGCTGGACGGTGCGGTGGCGGTGTTCTGCGCGGTGGCGGGCGTTCAGCCCCAATCCGAGACGGTCTGGCGCCAAGCGACCCACTACGGCGTGCCGCGCCTGGCCTTCATCAACAAGATGGACCGGATTGGCGCGGACTTCGACCGGGCGATTGCCAGCATGCGCGATCGACTGGGCGTCACGGCGGTGCCGATCCAATTGCCCATCGGGCAAGAAGATGCGTACGCAGGCGTCATCGACCTCATCCGGATGAAGAGCATCCGATGGGAAGAGAAAGGCGTCGACGCGGAGCTGGTGATTGGCGAAGTGCCCGAAAACCTGCGCGAGCACGCCGAACTGATGCGGCACGACATCGTCGAAGCCGCAGCCGAGGCGGATGACGCCGTCATGGAAAAATACATCCATGAAGAGCCAATCTCCGAAGAGGAGATTATCGCGGCGCTGCGCAAGGGGACGATCGCGAACCAATTGACTCCGGTCCTGTGCGGCACGGCCCTCCGCAACAAAGGCGTGCAGCCGTTGCTCGATGCGGTGATCGACTTCTTGCCGTCGCCGTTGGACATCCCGGACATTGCCGGGACCGACCCGGACGACCCCGAGAAACGGGTAGAGCGCAGGGCGAGCGACGAGGCGCCGTTTTCGGCCTTGGCGTTCAAGATTTTGACCGATCCCCACGTGGGACGCCTGACGTTTGTGCGGGTGTACTCCGGGGTGATCAACTCGGGCGACATGGTCTTGAATACGCGCACGGGCCGCAAGGAACGGCTGGGCCGCTTGCTGGAAATGCACGCGGACGAGCGCAGGGACTTGACGGAATTGCGCGCGGGCGACATTGGCGCCGTGATTGGCGCCAAGAACGCGACGACCGGCGACACGCTGTGCGACCCGAAGAAACCGATCACGTTGATGTCGGTCGAGTTTCCGGATCCGGTGGTGCATATCGCCATCGAACCGAAGACGAAAGCCGACCAAGACAAGCTGTCGGATGCGCTGACGAAGCTTTCGGATGAGGACCCGACGTTCCGCGTGCGGCAGGATGAAGAGACCGGGCAGACGATCATCGCCGGCATGGGCGAGCTTCACCTGGACATCCTGATCGACCGGATGCGGCGTGAATTCAACGTTCACGCCAACGTAGGCAAGCCGATGGTGGCGTATCGCTCGTCGATTCGCCAACGGTGCGAAGCAGAAGTCAAGTTTGTGCGGCAGACCGGCGGCCGCGGCCAGTACGGGCACGTGGTGCTTGCGCTGGAACCGTCCGAGCCCGGAGCGCACTTTACATTTGAAAACAAGGTGATCGGCGGCGCGGTGCCCAAGGAATACGTGGCTCCCGTCGAACGAGGCGCCCGCGAGGCCCTGGAGAGCGGCGCGGTCACGGGATATCCCATGGTGGACGTCAAAGTGACCCTGCTCGACGGCTCCTACCACGAGGTCGACTCGTCGGAAATGGCCTTCACGACTGCGGCCTCGATGGCGGTGAAGCAGGCGCTTCCCAAAGGGCGGCCCGTGCTGCTCGAGCCGACGATGAAAGTCGAGGTGATTTGCCCCGACGAATACACCGGCGAAGTCATGAACGACTTCAACGGGCGTCGCGGCCGGCTCGAAGGCATGGAGCAACAAGGCAACGCGCGCAAGATCACGGCCTACGTTCCGCTGGCGGAGATGTTCGGATACGCGAACGACATCCGTTCAAGAACCCAAGGCCGGGCGGGCCATAGCATGGAATTTTCCCGCTATGAGGAGGTGCCGCCCAACATCGCCAACGAGGTGATGCGGCACTCCGGCGGTTCGTATCAGTTTAGTTGACGTGGAAAAAACGCGTTCTGCGGAACGACGACAAGTGGCGGCAATGAGCGCTCTGGGCGCGACCAGAAGGAGAAAGGCATGGCTAAGGAAAAGTTTGAGCGGACCAAGCCGCACGTGAACATTGGCACGATCGGACACGTTGATCACGGCAAGACGACGTTGACGAGCGCGATCACGCGCGTGTTGGCCGAACAGGGCCGGGCCAAGGTGATGGCGTATGACCAGATCGACAAGGCT
>JAKJDA010000405.1 GCA_022706165.1 Candidatus Hydrogenedentota bacterium
CCCGCCATGAGTCGATGCCATTGCATGACCGAGAGTCCGCAGAAGGCACGGCCGTTGTCAAACATTACTGATACGGCTTCGGCTCAGGCGTCCAGCCCCACGCTCGGCCGCAGCCGAACGCCCAGCCGTAGCCGAACGCGTCAGCGTTTGGCGCGCCCCACCAGAACCACCGCGCCAATCGCCGGAGGCGATCGGCCACCCCAGGACGCCGAACGCCCGGCCGTAGCCGAACGCGTCAGCGTTTGGTCTGGAAGTCGCGGATCAACGAAAACGCCGTGGATACGGTAAAAATTCTTCGATTCCACCGGAGCGGTTTTCAGGCTATGAAGCATGGCCCTGGAGATGACCGTGGATATCCTTGAACATATTTCGGTGCTTGAGAAAGAGGCGGCGACAGCCTTGGAGAGCGTGGTGGACGTCAAGGCGCTCGAGGACGTGCGCCTTAAGTATCTCGCACGGAAGGGCGCGCTGCCCGCCCTCATGGAGCGCCTGAAAGAAGTCCCCGCCGAAAAGAAGCGCGAGGTGGGCCAGAGCCTCAATACACTCAAAGGCCGCGTTCAAACGCTGTTCGACGCCGCCAAGGAGCGCCTGGAGTCAGCGGCCGAAGATCGGGACGTGGATATCACGCTCCCCGGACGCCCCGTGCCCGATGGCCATCTTCACCTGATCACGCAGGTCACCGACCGGATTGTCGGAATCTTCCGGCGGCTCGGTTTTGCCATCGCCGAGGGCCCCGACATCGAGACCGAATGGCATAACTTCGATGCGCTGAACACGCCGCCGGATCACCCGGCCCGGAACGAGGCGGACACATTCTATCTCGACCGGCCGGCCGACCCCAGGTACGGCCGATTCCTCCTGCGCACGCAGACATCGCCAGTGCAGATCCGCGTGATGCAATCCCAGCAGCCCCCGGTGCGGGTCATCTGCCCCGGCCGCTGCTATCGGCGTGACGAGATCGACGCAACGCACTCCTCGTCCTTTCACCAAGTGGAGGGACTGGCCGTTGATCGTGGCATCTCCCTCGCCGACCTCAAGGGGACGCTCGAGTTCTTCTTTCGCGAACTGCTCGGACCCGGCACCCGGATGCGGTTTCGCCCGCATTTCTTCCCTTTCACCGAACCGAGTTTCGAGGTCGACCTCTCCAGCGAAAGCCTCGGCCGCAGTGGCAAGGAATGGCTGGAGATCGCGGGCTGCGGTATGGTCGATCCCGCCGTTTTTCAGGCGGTCGGCTACGATGCCGAGGCCTATGCCGGTTATGCCTTCGGCCTCGGGGTCGAGCGCATCGTGATGATCCTGCACGGCATTCCCGACATTCGCCTCTTCGAGCAAAACGACCTCCGCTTCCTGCGGCAGTTCTAAGCCGATCTCGCAGGAGCCCGCTTGCGGGCGATGACGGCGCCGGCCCGGAATCGGGCGCAAGCGCGTTCCTACGGGCGCCGCAACCCGCTCACGTCGATGGCGCAGATGGTATGCGGCTTGTCGAACGCCTTATTTATCAGGCCCGGAAACGGCATGTCAAAATTGACCACGATCAGCTCATCGCCCCGCAGGGCGGATTCGCACGGCTGATCGAGAAGGCCCCCCGCCCCATCCGTGTCGGCGTTCTGCCAGAGGGTCGTCACCTTCCCATCCGGTAACCACACGACCTGGATGGCGTTCTTTTCCGAGTCGGCCACGAAGATGCAGTTGCGCCCGGCATCATAAAATATGCCGTCCACGCACGTCATCCTGGGCCAGTCTTTAACAAATGGCGCACATGATGCGACGCTCCCGTCGGGCTTGAAGACGATCTTGTGGATGACGCCGTCCCCAAAATTGCCGCTGTAGAGATTGCCCTCGGCGTCGAACGTCAAGCCGTCGGCACCCGCCCGCTCGCCCTGCCGGTGGGCAACGCCAGGGTCGTTCACCAGCGTCTCCCAGGTCGCGATGCAGTGCGGATCTTTTGCAAAATCCTGCTTTGGCAGGAGTCTCACGGCCTCATTCTGCATTTCACTGAGGCGGACCCGATAGATTCCGCTGAGCGCCCTGTCGGGCAGGTCAAAAAAAGTGTCCGATACAAAGACGGCGTCCCCCTTGAACATGACGGCATTGGCAAGCTTGAAGCCCTCGACAACGACCTGGGACCCAACCGCCTTGCCATCCCGGACAACGATCCGGATCAACCGGCTCTTGTGATCCTTGTTATAAAAGTACTGATTGTCGGCGACATAGAGATTGCCGTCCGGCCCAAAATCCATGCCCATCGGACAAGCGCGATCGGTCTCGCCATGCGATGGCATTTCGGAGAAGAATTCCCATTTGTTGTCCGGCGTTATCTTCATCAGTCTGCCGGGGCGCTCGTTTCGCTTGGCGTTGGTGTTGAAGTTAGGACATGCGACGACCATGTCGCCCGTCTTGCGATTCAGCCGGACGCCGTCCGGCGTATTGCAGTCCTCCCCGCACGATATCAGCAACCGGGGCTCGAAAGCCCGCTGCGTCGGCTCTTCGACCGCGGCCCGGTCGCCGCAGCCGCTCAAAAGCATGCCGACACTCGTGGCGATGCAGAGCGAAAACCGGGTTCTTCCACATCTTGAAAGCGTGATGATCTTCATGGTTCCTCGTTCGACAGCGCCACGCGCCCTCTTGGACGCACCGCGCTCCCGCTATCGCAACATGGATCGTCTATAAATAAATACAATTTACTTTCAAAATCGTGCGGATGATGATTCTCGATGCGCGCGGGGAGGGACGCCGGCCCGGGGTTGTCTCAAAAATCCGTCGTCGCATTGGGCAACGCCTCTGCATGGTCCCACTCAGAAGCAGCCGAACACCCAGCCGTAGCCGAACGCGTGAGCGTTTGGCCGTCCCACCAGGCCCACGCGCCAATCGCCGCAGGCGATCGGCTACCTTTAAGCGGACGGTCTGGGTCTTGAGACATCCCCGCCCCATAACATTGTTGCACCATTCCGCAGAAGACAGAATATGCGATATGGAAT
>JAKJDA010000406.1:0-2701 GCA_022706165.1 Candidatus Hydrogenedentota bacterium
GCGAAGGGGGATGTTCTCACCCGCCGAATTGCGGAGAAGGCCCGGTGACAGGGCATGTCCATAGGGGATTCAAGTCAGCTTTCTAGGCCGATTTCAGCGGGTTGTTCGCACGTGATGCGCGATTCAGTAACCGTTACGAACGCAGGTAGTGACGATAGCCGATCTCGGTCATCCATCGGGCGCGGGCAAGATGGGAGTCATAGACTAGGCGCGCCCGCTCAGGCTCGGCGACTGGATCGATCCCGAAGATGATGCGAACCGCCTCGCACCAATCGGTCACGCACGGTTCGTCGGGCGCCTGATCGTTGAATGCGGTTATTGCCATCGCCTTGCTCCGGCTTCGGCTTTTCGATCCGGCACCACGATATACACCATAATGGACCGACGTAATCGCACCATCTTTGCTATGGTATGGTCATAGATAGGGGATAACAAAGCAGGGCTTCCCTGCCTGCTATCTGTGCGACTTCTCCGGTGAACCGCGCACCAGCATGACCCCTTCGCCACGTTCCGAATCGAGAAAAACGATCCCGGCCGCCTCCAGTGCCTTTACGACCTGATGGCGGGTATCCTCGCGCACCGGCAAATCGCTTACGGATTCAAGACGTTTGAGCGCGGTCAACGCGACAAGGGCTTCGTCGGCAAGCATCTCCTGAGTCCAACCGAGAAGCGCACGAGCGGCCCGCACCTGGCGGGAAGTGATCATGCACGATCACGTTCACGAGGCGACGGCTATACGCCATGAAAACGACTATTATAGTCGCCTTAGCATAAGGCCGAGTACGATTGCGAGCCGGGCACAAGCCCGGCGAGCGCGGCCGCCGCCGGTCCGGTTCCCCGGATCGGCGGTGCCCGGCGATATTGGAAAAGGGAAACCGCAGGGCTGGAAATCCAGCCCTGCGGCGGGCGGTCATCTCGCCTTCAAACGCTGCATCCCTTCGGCCAGCGTCCAAAGCGCGCGGTTGAGGGTCACATTCTGGTCGATGCCGTTGATCGGGCGGGAGCGACTGCGCCGGATACGGCCCTCGGCATTGCGCCTGTGACCGTGCAAGCCGCCGCGAATGACGTTCTCCTGAATGACGTTGAACGTGTTCCACAGGCTGTCGCCCGAATCCTCGCGGCGGCGCGGTTCGATGATCTGCTCGGGGCGCAGCGGGCTTTCGTCCTCGCCATAGCGCGCCACTAGGCTCACCTCGGCCAGCAAACGGCGCTCATCTCCGGAAAGGCGAACATCCTTCATGGACTCGCTGGCGTCGATTAGCCGGGGGAAGTCCTCGGCAACGGTATAGACGCCCTCGATTATGTCGTGTTGGATATTGCCCTTGTGCGGCACCCGCACCTCCTCGAACCGCTCGCCCGCGATCATGCTGTTGGTGCAGACGAAGCGCAGCATCCCCGCGAACATCTGATAAGCGGACGTGCCATCGTGGCTGTTCACGATGATGACCTCGGCGGCCTCGGGCATGCCGATGCCCTCGTCCCGGCGCAGGCGCAACATATGCTTGGCGTGGCCGTGGCGACCACCATCGCGGGGGACGGACTGGACCGCGAAGAATGGGAACCATCCTTCCCGGCGCAACCCTTCCACAATGTCGATCGTAGGGACATAGACATACCGCTCGGAACGGCTGTCGTGCGCCTCGCGGGCGAAGATGGACGGGACGTGGCGATACAGCGCTTCGTTGTCGAGCGGCTCGCGCCCGCTGATCTGGTGGCTGTTGCGGCCGAACCGGGTGGCAAGTTGGTGATACATGGTCTTGACCTTCCTTGGCTTGGGTTTCCGCGCAGCGGGAAGCGCCGCGCTGAAACCCTGCCCGTCGGCGAGACTGGGGTAGCAAGGGGCAAGGGCGGCCGGGGCGGAGGGGGATCACCCGGCCTGCACAAGCGAAGCGCGGAAGGCTGGGGATGCCGCCCCGGACGGTTCCACTTACCTTGCCCCGCGCGAGGGCCAGCCCTTAGCAACCCGCGCCGCTTCGGCGGCGCACAGAAATGCGTCCGCATGACGGACTCAATTTTGGTCCAATCCCGCAAAAGCAGATATCAGCCGGAATACCGGCGCGGCCGTCAGGCCGATGCCGTTGGGCATGGCGAAGATACTTTCATATGCCGAAAAAGGAGCGCCCCGCCCGAGAGGGCGGGGCGTTGAGCCGATCAGTCCGCCACCAACTCGTATCCGCCGGTCGTCTCGTTCAGGAAAAGCCGGAGATAGACCGGCGCAGCGATGACGGGATTGAGCTTGAACGAGATGTAGTGGCGTCCCTCTTTGCTCTTTTTCCGCCATGCGGCGCCGAACTCGATCCGCTCGTCGTCGGCCGCAACGATGCGGAAGTTCGGGGCCTTCTCATTGTCCTGGCCTTCGATCGGGAGCAGCGCGACCTGTTCGCTGCGCTGGCCGAAGAAGCGGATTTCGCCGGTGAAGCCCTGTTCGGTGGGGATGAAGTTGCCGCAGATCATAATGTCTTCCCTTCTTGCCTCGGAACCGCGCCGATCGCGGCTTCGATGGCTGTCGGGAGGACGGGAGCCGACCGGCCCGCACCCGAAGGGCGGAACGAAGTGGCAGGCAGCGGCGGGCGGCTTTTTTGCTTCGCGATGCAAAGCCGAAGGCGGCGGAAAAAAGCCGCGCGGCGGCGTTGCGCCAGGTCGAGCAAGGCGAAGCCGGCCCCGGTTAGATCAAACCAATCGAGAGGCCGCGCGGTCATGC
>JAKJDA010000406.1:2711-2964 GCA_022706165.1 Candidatus Hydrogenedentota bacterium
CCGCCGCTGTTGCGGGAAGACGGGCGGGTTTCGGCCAGATCAGCCTTTCGAGAGGCCGTGTGGCGGAGGTGCTGTGCAGGATCGCGGAGATACCAGGATGTCCGGAGGAACGTCCGGCCGCTGGCAGGGTCTAGCTGATAGGGCCTCGTTGATTGAGGCTGGCGCGAACAGGTTGTGGTTCGACAGGGTGAGGTCGCCCAGGTGATGAGAAGGCCCCCATTTTTCGCCTCGGCCGATGATCAGGCGGATCGGG
>JAKJDA010000407.1:0-2605 GCA_022706165.1 Candidatus Hydrogenedentota bacterium
TCACCGAATCCCTGCACTACGAGCTGCGACCGTTTGGCGTCCGTGTTCGCCTCATCGAGCCCGGCCCTATCAAGACCGATTTTTACACCCGCTCGATGGACGTTGTCCCGTCGACAGGCATCCCCGACTACGACGCATTTGCAGGCAAAACCCTTCGTAGAATGAATGACGCCGGGATGAACGGCGCGCCCGCGTCCCAAGTCGCCCACGTCATCTATCGCGCCGCCGTCGCTTCCGGATGGCGGCTCCGGTACGCCACCGATCTTGCCGGTTGGGGCATTCTCTTCCTGCGCCGTCTGCTCCCAGACTGCATTTTTCACGCCATCGTCCGCGCGTCGCTGCGCCCTTTTCCGTAAGCAAGCAAAGGGAACGCCCAAACGTCCATGCCGCGTCCCCTCGCCTCGTTGTGTTTGAGGAAAAACGGGGCGTAGAATGAACGCAAGCTGCGGGAACAGCAAGAAAGCGAGGCGCGCATGGAACTGGTCACCTTCGCGGAATTCCTGGAATGGGCGGAACGCATGGGGCTGGCGATCGAAACCCGGCGGGATGAACCCCAGTCGCTCGTTTACCAGAGCGGCGCATCGGCCATGACGCGCCTACAGTGTCCGAACGCCGCCGAGGACGTTTTGCAGTTTCTCGCCGACGTGTTTGATTGCTTGGACGAATGGAAAGCTTGTTGGGTGTTGCGGCGGGCGCTTCCGTGGACGTACCTGAGTCTCGACGGAGTGGTCAACTGCGTGCGCGTGGACATCATGCAGGGAATGGGCATCCCCGAGGGTTTCGTCGGAGCGTTGCACTTCAACCAAGCGGACTTTCCGCGCATGGCCGCGCTGTTGTTCAGCGAAATTTGTTTTGGAAAAGGGAAAGCCGACGAGTTGTTCGTCGCGCCCAGCCACGGACGGCAGTTGCTTCACTTCAAGCACGACGCCTGCGTGCGCATCCATTTTTCGAAGCCGGAGCGGCGCGAATCGTTCCATCGCGATATCGCCGCCAAGGGCATACCGATCGTTCCCGCCACGGCGTAAACGTTTTCTCGAGCCCGCTTCGGCGTCGGCCTTGAAACGCCGTGCGCCGGCGAAAGCCGCCGGCGCACTCGAGGGTTCCGCATACGCGGATGCGCACGGATTTGGCTATTGCAGCAACGCGTCCGGAGCGGCGCTGTTCTGCGACTCGGTCGATTCACTCCCTGCGGATTCATCGGCGGCTTGCGGCGCTTCCTCGGGGTGATGCCGGAGGTATCCCGGCGATGGAAGCAGCGTGTTCGCCTCGGCGGACGCTACGTGAAATACCGCGCTCTTGCCGCTCACGGTGAGCGGATATCCGGAGTCGTCTTTCAGGCCGAACGTCAACACGTGTTCCGTATTGTCGTGCGTCACGACGGTAACGCGCTGGAACTGCTTGCTGTCGCCTTCGAGCGCCGCCTTGTGGAAAAAGATATTGTCTGCTTGAAGCATCGATAGCGAACTCAGCACGTTTGCGACCACCTCGTCGTCGGCATCGTCGCGCGCCCCGTCCGCGAGAAGTTTCCACTCGGCGCCTTCGCGTTCCAGCGCGTATTTCCCCTCTTTTCCGTCGAAACGGACGGCTTTGATGTCGTCTTCCATCACATCCAGCAATGCCAGTTCGAACAGGTTCTTCGGCTGGACGAATATCGCGTCATAATCCGAACGCATCATGACGTAGACCTTGTCGCCCTGATCAAAGCGGACATACAAGGCGTCGATCCCCGGAACGGCTCCGCCAAACGTGAGCGTATGCAGCGTGGAAGGGCCCGCCGTGAACGTGACGCGGCGATCGGACGATTCCAGACCGGCCTCGTGCAAGGGAATATCGGCGTAGTCCGCCGCGCGCCACGCCGCCAGCGCCCGGGCGATCGACTCGATCGTCGAGGTTTGCGCCGTCAACCGCGCGGCAGGCTCCTCAACATGCCACGCGCCGTCTTTCTTGATGAGCGTGATGTTGCCGTCGGGCTGGACCAGTTCCATGCGGTCGATGGCGTCGGCGGTCAGTCCGACGCCCGGCAGATCGAACAGGACATTGCCCTTGGGGAAAAGACGCTCGAACGAAACCGCGGGGAGCGAGTACACCACATCGTCCTTTTCGCTTGCCACGCGCAAATAGGCATTGCCCTTCGGGTCCGGACGCCCTCCCTCGATCACGATAGGCGTCTCCTGCTTGGCGCTTTTCACCGTGCAGACAAAGCCGGGGGGCTGCAAACCGTACTCGTCCTTCTTCGCGGGATCCGCGATATCGGACGCCATGAAAGGCCCAAAGGCGCGCAGCACATTGTCCACGCCGGCTTGCTTGATCGCGGTTCCCAGGCCGCCCGACGTCAGTCTCCACTCGTATTCGGGGGCGGCAGGCGGCGCCGCAGCGGACGAATCGGCGGGCGGCGCGGCGGCGGGTTTTTCGTGTCGCTCCAGTGCGAGCTGTTTGTCCGGCGTCTTGATGGTGATCGCGACGATATCGTCTTTTGCGATATTCACGACTTCTTTTTTGACCCACTTCGTGGCCTGCAACGGCTGTTCCTCGGACGTTGTTGCGCTTGGAGCCGCGGATAAGGCGTCGGCGCCGCCCGCTTCCCGTCGCAGGTCGAGGTCGTTCA
>JAKJDA010000407.1:2615-2960 GCA_022706165.1 Candidatus Hydrogenedentota bacterium
AAACGTCCTTGCCTTCGGCCATGCGCACAAAGGTCTGGCTGAACGACGGCGATTTTCCGACAAGCACGTGAAACGCCGCCTCGTCCGATCCTTTTTTGTAGCCGACGATGTGAAAGCTCTTCGCGTCCGAAAGGTCATATGCGTCGAAATCCGCATCCGTCTTCACCGTCGCGCGCGGCTCGCCTTTGGCGTCCGCCAATTTGTCCACGAAATCCTCGATCGCCTTCATGTCGGCAGGCGCGTTGAAATGCGAGGCGACGCGCCATGTGTCGCCGCTCTCTTCGCGCGTAAGCACGATCTTCTGGTCCGCCGCCGATCCTCGATACAGTTCGATTTTGGCGATAT
>JAKJDA010000408.1 GCA_022706165.1 Candidatus Hydrogenedentota bacterium
CCCGCCACGGGGTGGCGTTGCGGGCCATCGGCGAGCAGCCGCGCGCGGCCGATTCCGTCGGGCTGAACGTCCAGGCCTATCGAGTGCGGGCCGTGCTATTCGGCGGATTGGCGGCGGGCGTGGCTGGAGGGGCGCTTTCGCTCTGGCATGCCAACACCTTCGTCGAGCGCATGACCGTCGGCAAGGGCTTCATCGCTATCGCCATCGTGATATTCGGGCGCTGGCATCCGATTGGCGTGGCGCTGGCGGCGCTGTTTTTCGGCGCCGTCGAAGCGATCGGCATCCGGCTGCAAGCGGCGGGCGTCGATGCGCCGTATCAGCTGTTCCGCATGACTCCCTATATCTTCACCTTGCTCGCGCTGGCGCTGTTCTCGGCCAGAACGCGCGGCCCGGCCGCGATCGGAATTCCATACGAGCGGGAATAGCTTGGGGGACGGCTCGATGAACGCGCGAATAGCCGATTGCTCCGCAAGAGGAAAAAACGCGGCCGCCAACGCCGCCGTTCGTGCGCGTCGCGCCGCTGCCGCGCGGATCGGCCGGTTCGACAACGCAACACGGCGTCATCCATCAGCCGCATAATTCGGCCAGCGCCACGCGCAGCGCCTGGATAGCTTCCTTTTGCCGCGAGACGATCACGTAAAGATGCCCGTCGTGAACCAGCGTGTGCGGGTAGCCGTATTCGCCGACCTTCGGCCCCTCCGGCTTGCGCATGGGGTAGCGCTCGTCGCCCAACACAAAATGCTCGCCGAAGCGAACGCCGTCGCGCGACAACGAGAGGATCAGCGGAGCTCGTCCCGAACCGATCGGATTGCCGACGTAGTAGAAGCGCCCGTCGGGCAAGCGGCCGAAGTGGAACTTGGCGTTGGTGTCGCTGAAACCGGTTTCGACCGGCGCGGACCACGTGGCGCCGTCATCGAGACTTTCCGTGACCCAGAGGCGGCGGCGGAATTGCCCGCCCGTGCTGCGAAGCAGCGTGTGCAGCACTCCATCGTCTGTCTGGTAGAACGATCCTTCGCAGAGGCCGACTGGCCAGCCTTGCCGCGCGGCCACGTCCCAGAATGAAGCCGGATCGTCCTTGATGGTTGCGGCCAGCGCCGTGGGGTATATGCCTGCCATGCGGTACCCCGCCAGGCCCGAGGGATCGTCCGTCCACGGAAACGAGATGTTCCCGCAGATGATCAGCCGCCCCGACGCCGTCCGCTGAGGGGGATGGTTCGGATTCACCGGAATGCCGATGTCCCGAGCGGCGCTCCAGCGCTCGCCGTCGGTCGTCGTCATGGCCTGCAGACGGGTCGTTTCCTTGTTGGGGCCGTAGTTGCCGAAATAGGCGGCCAGCGTTCCGTTGTGCTGGTGAAACCCTGCCGCGGTGAGCACCCGTTCGCCGCCGTTCGCTTCTCGCACGGAGTCCGCCAGCGGACGCGCCGCGCTCCAAAGATGGAAGTCCTTTGCCGAGGCGATCAGAACGCGTTGCCCGGGCGCGTCTTCGTCCTTTCGCCCGTTGGACCAAATGGCGATTAAGCGATCGTTGAAAAACGCGATGCTCGGATGATGGCAATAGGTCCATTCCGCCTCGGGCCGAAAAACGAACACGTTTTCGACATTAGGCCGCCTCGCCCCGGAAAGCGCAATCGGCCTATCGTTCGCCCATTCGGCGCAATTCGTGATCGGGCTGCGCGGACCTTCGCCGGCAGACGCGGAAGCGCCCGCCAAGCCGTCCCATTGCGTTCTTTTCATGTTGTGTTCAACTTCCTGGGGAACGTCGGGCGTCACCCTCGATTCACCCGGCGTCCGCGCCGGGTGAAACGTAGTGGTCCACGCACGGGCTGGGCCTCCTGCCTGTTCAGTGCTTATGAACGGGAGCGCCTTCGCCGGCCTCGACGCTTTGACCACCGGCCGACATGATGGCCGAGTGGATGTTTTCGACATAGTGCATGTAAATAACGTATGCTTCCACGTACTCGCGCCCGGCTTCGACACTCTTGTCCTTGTTCTTCTTGGCTTCCAGAACCCTTGCGAATTTCTCGTTGATCGTTGCCGCCATGTGGCCGCTGATTCTCTCGATCATTTCATCCGCGGAACCTTCGACAAGGGCCTTGTCGGCCATTGCAACGATCGGTTCAACCGGTTCGTCCTTGATTCCGGTGTAGGGTGCGCCCTCTCCTGCACGGTGCAGACGGACGAGATTTTCGAGGAAGTACTGGTCGGCCAGTTCCTGCGCCTCCGGTCCCTTGGCCCTGACTGCGACAGCCTTCGTGAACGCTGCCTTGATCTCCGCCTCGCTATCCTTCTTGACCCACTTGAGGATCGGAGTCACGTCGCCCTTCTCAAGGGCCGCTTTGGCTTCAGGGATGACGGGACCGCTTGTGGTGTCACAGTGCGCAAACGCACTGCTCGCCATCAGGACAGCAATCCCTGCTGCCAAGATTCCCGACGCTGCCACTGTTCCGATTGTCCATTTCGTTCTCATGACCACTGTCTCCCTTCTTTTTTCTGATTTCTCTGGCCCAACGGCGAGCGCGCCCCTTGTTTCACCCGCCGTCCGCGGCGGATGACACGCAGCCGTCCACGCTCTTGTTGGGGCGTCCATCGCAATCTGGATCCAAGTCCGGGGCAATTGACTTCGATAGGATTGTACGGATGGTCTCCTCCTCTTTCGCATGAGCAAGAACGGTGACTTGATCCCACCCGCAAAGATGAGTTTTGCCGGTCGGCACAACCAAGTCGCTGCCCCGTGTAATCAAGGTGATCACAGCTCCTTCGGGTAGCTTTAGATCTCGAATAGCCGCACCTCGCGCACCTTGAGGACCTGGCAGATCAACAACGATCAGATCATAGTCACTGGCGCTCATGGTTGCCATTTCGAGATTGAACAGGGGTTGGGGGCGCATTGGACGGTTCAGCTTGAGCCAGCGGGCAAGTTTCCCCATGGAACTCCCTTGCAGGGCGATC
>JAKJDA010000409.1 GCA_022706165.1 Candidatus Hydrogenedentota bacterium
GTGGAGATCGCCGAACGCGTGGGCGAGCTTGCGCGGCGCGCCAATAAGGTGGCTCCGGTTCACTGCAAGATCGACACGGGCATGGGGCGTCAGGGCTTTGGTCTCGATCATGCCGTCAAGGACATGATGCGGATCATGCGGATCTCGCACGTCGATATCGAGGGCGTGGCGACGCATTTTCCGGTGGCCGATGATTCCGCGGATTTGTTCACGGCTCAGCAAATTCGGCAGTTCAAGCAGCTTCTGAACCAGCTTGACAAGGAAGGCGTTCCGTACGAAACGGCGCATGCGGCCAATAGCGCGGCCATCGTCAACCATCCGGCAAGCTCCTTTGACATGGTCCGGCCCGGCCTCATGACTTATGGGGTCTGGCCCACCGATGTTGCGCCTTCGATCTTGCCGGTGCGGCCGGTCTTGCGTTGGGAGACGCGCGTTGCGCAGATTCGAGAGATCCCGCGCGGCGCCAGCGTCGGTTATGGGCGCGCCTACATTGCGCCGCGCGCCATGAAGGCCGCGTTGTTGCCCGTCGGATACGCAGACGGATATCTCCACAGTCTTTCCAATCGGGGCGTGGCGTTGATACGCGGCGCCCGGTGTCCTGTCCGCGGATCGGTCTGCATGGACCAGATTCTTGTCGATGTCACCGATGTCGCGGGGGCGACGGTCGGCGATGTTGCGACATTGATCGGCCAGGACGGGGATCAGATGATCACGGCGGCGGAACTGGCCCGGTTGGCGCAAACCATTCCGTACGAGATTCTCGCGGGGATCGGCAGCCGCGCGCAGCGCGTGTATGTCGGAGCCAAAACCTGATGCCTGAATATGTGGTTGACGGCTATAACATCATTCACCATTGCCGTTTGTTGCGCCCGTTGATCGATCAAAGCGTCGAATTCGCGCGCAACGCCCTGATCGAGCGGCTGGCTCGCTTTTGCGCCACGACCGGGAGCGCCATTGCGCTTGTGTTCGACGGGCGTTCGCGGCAGTTCGTCGCCGAGGCGAATCTCGCGACGGTTCCCTCGCTGCGCATTACCTATTCCGAAGCCGGTCAAACCGCCGATGCGCTCATTGAACGTCTCGTCTACAACATGCCCAATCGCCGAGACGTTATCGTTGTCACGGGCGACCAGGGCATACGTCAATTGTGCCGGGGCTTGGGATCGCTGGTGATGGGGCCGGAGAATTTTCTGAAGACGGTTGATGGCGCCGTGTCATCGGCGCGCGATTCCCTGGCCGTGGCCCAGGCGAAGGCGGAGCCTGCCCGGTTGGAGGATCGCCTGGACGCTTCTTCGCTGCGTCGACTTCGCGACATGGGCGAGCGGCTGCGGCAAGGGAAAGACGGCGCGTAACCAGGACGCCGCTCAAAGATATCCCAATGTCTCCAGTTGCTTGTTTTTTTCCTGACTGGGCGCGTCGTCGTGGCGTTTGTCCCGTTTCGGTCCGGAGCCGGGCTGCGAGGGAATGATCCCGTAACGCGTTTGGAGTTCCCGTGACGTCGCCCGGTGTTCCTCGATTCGCTTCATGCCTTCCTGGCGCAAGGACGATTCCGGATCGGTCAGCGGCGCCAGTTCGCCGGGGTCGCGATTCTGATCGAATATCCATTCCCGTCCGGTGGTCAACGACGTAATGAATTTACGCCCTTCCCAGACCACCGACTCGAGTTCTTCGAAGCGGATGACGGAAGCGCTCGTCACGTTTCCGTGAAAGGGGACCGGGCCGTCGCCGGACAATAGCGGCGCCAGCGAGGGATAACTCAAGGAAGCCGGGTCTGCCGGCGTTTTCAAGAGGTCCAGGATCGTGGGGGTGATGCTGCCCGTGGAAACGTATGCCTCGATCGTTTTTGGGGAGGCGTTTTCCGGAAGCTTGAGGGCAAGCGGGGCGGCGATGAGTTCGTTGTACAGCGACTGGGCGTGTCCGAAATGTCCATGCTCCCAGAATTCTTCTCCGTGGTCGTTGGTGAGAATGACGAGGGCGTTGTCATAGATTCCCAGTTCTTTGAGGCAATCCATCAAACGCCCGAAATTCTCGTCCACGTATGCGACTTCGGCGTCGTACAGCAGTTTCGTCCATTCGCGTTTGCGGGAATTTGTGACGTCAAAGCCTTTCATGGCGGAGTTGTAGGATTTGAACCCGGCGCCGAATTCGTCGAGAAGCGGACTTTCCGGAAGGTAACGTTTGGGCGGCGTGAAGGGCCAGTGCGGGTCGAAGTAATGCAGCCACAGGAAGAAGTCGTTTGTTTTGTTCGCCCGCACCCATGCGCATGCGATATCCGTCAGCTCTTTGGTGTTGCCCTCGACGGAATAAGGGCCCTTCCAGATGGTTTTTTTGAGCAGCTTGGCGCCGAGCGTGCCGCTGTCATCGTCCCATTCCTGGTATTGCGGAAAAGAATAGCGGCGCTGAAAGCCCTGGCTTAATTGCGTGGAGGAGGGAATGATGGGGTTGTGCCAGACGCCGCACGTCGCGTAGCCCTGATCGGCCAGGCGTTCGGCGAGGGTGACGACGCCGGGTTGCAGGATTTTCGATTCGCCGGGAAAATCGTGGACGAGGGGCGAAAGGCCGGAAAGGATCGAGGCCAGCGCGGGTTCGGTCCATGGCGCGGGGCTGTAGGCGTTCGTGAACAGCAGGTTTTCCTTGGCGAACGCGTCGAGGCGCGGCGTGGCGGGCGAAACGCCTCCGTAACACCCCAGCGCATCGCGCCGGAGCGAGTCGACCGTGACCAGGACGATGTGCCGGACGGAGTGATCGGCGCGGGCGGAGGTTTCTGTCCGGGGGGGCAAGACGGCCTTGGCGGCGATCGCGGGGTAAGCGGCGATCGCCAGACAGAGGCCCGCTGCCGCGTTGAGAGTGGCCGGACCGGCGAAGCCGCGCATCAGCCACGATACGGCCATGGCGACAAGGCAGGAAACCGCTGCGGCGGGAACAAGCATTGCCATGGCGTATATAAAAGC
>JAKJDA010000040.1:0-8990 GCA_022706165.1 Candidatus Hydrogenedentota bacterium
GGACAGTCCGGCGCCTGAAGCTCCTTTTGTTGTGCTGTGTCCCATCACTGGCTTGGTGGATGAAGGCCTCGCGGTCGTGGTCGAGCGGGCGGTTGCGGAAGCGCAAGACGCCAAGGCGCTTATTCTTTTGGTGGACACGTTTGGCGGACGGGTGGACTCCGCCATTGCCATTGCCAACACGTTATCGAACGCGCGCTGCCCCACCATTGCGTATGTCCATGGCGCGGGCGCCATCTCGGCGGGCGCCCTGATCAGCTACGCATGCCAACATATTTATCTGTCGCCCAGCGCCAATATCGGCGCGGCCCAGCCTGTCATGATGACGTCAGAAGGCGTGCTGCCGACCGGCGAGAAGGAAGTGTCGTTCATGCGGGCGAAGATGCGATCGCTTGCCGAGGCGAATGGTCACAATCCCGACATTGCGGAGGCGATGGTCGACAAGGACATTGAACTGCGCGCGCGGACGGATGCCGAAGGCCGGGTGTTTGTGTATAACCCTATGCGCGGCGGCGGCGCGGCGGCTTCCCCGAAGCGGGATGTCGTCGATCGCATTTTTGAGCCCATCGAGCGCGCCCTGCCCTCTTCTCTCAACGAAGTGAAAGATGCCGTCCGCGAGGCCGTCAAGGAAGCGGTCAACGTCACTCGACCCGCTGGCTCCGCCAATTCCGCAGGGGCAACGGAACCGGCTTCCCAGACAGACGCCGGAGAGGAAATCGTGTGCGCCGGAGGGAAATTGCTGACGTTGACGGCTCATGACGCCTTCCGGTATGGCGTCATATCCGCCATCAGCAATAATGTCCAAGAGGTCATGGCGCATTATGGGATTCCCGGCCTTCGCGAGAAGCGCATTGCCATGACCACCCCCGAGCGGATATTCCGGTTTTTGACGAATCCGACCGTGGCGGGCATTTTGTTGATGATTGGTTTGGGCGGCATCTATCTTGAGTTCAAGACGCCGGGCGCGATCTGGCCGTTGGTGGTGGGGGCCATGGCGCTGATCCTCTATTTTGGCGCGCGTTCCGTGCTGGGAATCGGCGACTGGGCCGGCATCGTGCTTGTCCTGGCGGGTCTGGGATTGTTGGGAGTGGAGATATTCTATCTTCCGGGCATCACCGTGGCGGGCGTGGCAGGCGTGTTGTGTTTGTTGGGGGGCATCTATCTATCGCTTACGAATGTCGTGATTCCGCAGTACGCCTGGGATTATGATCGGCTCTATGACGCGATGCAGTCCATCACGGTTTTTGTGGCCGCGTTTTTCGTGTTTGTCTGGGCAACCTATAAGCTCTTGCCCAAGACATCGTTGTATGGGCGGATCGTGCTGCAAGATGCGCAACTGCCCGAGGCGGGCTACGTCGTGCAGACCGATGCGCAGGAGCGCTGCGTCATCGGACTTGAGGGCGTCGCCGAGACTGTGCTGCGCCCGGCGGGCCGCGGTCGTTTTGCCGATAAAACGCTTGATGTCGTGACGCGCGGCGACTATATCGAGTCCGGCGCTCCTATCGTCGTCGTTGAAGTCGAAGGAAACCGTCTGGTGGTCGATTCACGGAACAGGGAGACATGATGGAACAACGCGAAGTGTTGATCAAGATGCTCCACCAACTGACGGTGGACATGCAGGTGCTGCAGCAATTGGGCGCGGGCTACTACACCTGCATTCCCGTGGCCAATCGTTACAACAAGTTGCTCGCGCAGGCCAAGCAGCTTTTCGGCGATGCCGTTGGCATCGTATCGACCTTTGAGGAGCTGCCCGAGGTCGATCCGAAAGACCCCGGCGAGAAGATGAAGGTTTTACAGGGCATCCGCATCGAGATAGGTCAGCTGATCACCTTGCTCGAGGCGACACAAGAGGGGAAGGCATAGGATGTTGTTGTGGATTGTCGGCCTGTTTTGCGCGGGGATGATCCTGATCTTGGCGGAATTTTTCGTTCCGGGCGCCGTGTTGGGCATTTTGGGCGCGTTGACGTTGACGGCGAGCGCTGCGATGGGATGCTATGCGTATCCGGATTATGCGGTGTTCATTATTGTGGGCGAGTTTGCCGGGGCGGTGGCGGTGGTGCTTTTGGGGATGTCTCTTCTTCCCAAGACCGGCGCGGGCAAGCGCATGATTTTGCAGGAAAGCCAGTTGCAGGAGGCGGGATTTACCGCTGTTCCCTCGGACTTGTCGCTGTTGGGCAAGGAGGGCACGGTATTGACAGCTCTGCGCCCGGCGGGCATGATTCTCGTGGACGGACGGCGCATAGACGCGGTGTCGCATGCCACCATCATTGACGCCGGGGAGCGAGTGCGCATTATTGAAGTGCAAGGGAACCGCATTGTCGTCGAGGCCGTGGGCCGTCAATGACGGTTGGGGTCCGGCCCTCCGCGGTTTGCGGAAGGCGTAACGTGCCGAAAGGAAGGAGAACATGGGTAATATACAAGGGTTGCTGATTCTGCTGGCGATTGTCGTCCTGTTCATCATTGTGGCGGTCGTCGCCTCGTTTTTCCGTTTGTGGCTTCGCGCGCTGCTTTCCGGCGCGTCGGTTAGCATGATGTCGCTGATTGGCATGCGTCTGCGCAACGTCAATGCGCGGATTATCGTCGATAGCCGCATCATTGCCGTCAAGGCCGGCTTGAATATTTCCACCAACGAACTTGAAACGCACTACCTGGCCAACGGAAACGTCGTCAAGGTGGTGCAGGCGCTGGTCGCCGCGAACAAGGCCAATATCGACTTGACCTTCAAGCAGGCCACTGCGATCGACCTTGCCGGGCGCGATATTCAGGCGGCGGTCCAGACATCGGTGAATCCGAAAGTCATTGATTGTCCTGATCCCGCGCGCGGTCCGACGACGGTCGCCGCCGTGGCGATGGACGGCATCCAGTTGAAGGCGAAGGCGCGCGTGACCGTGCGCACGAACATCGATCGGCTCGTCGGCGGCGCCACCGAGGAGACGGTCATCGCACGCGTCGGCGAAGGCATCGTCACGACGATTGGTTCGGCGGAGTCTCATAAAAAGGTGCTCGAAAATCCCGACACGATTTCACGGACGGTGTTGGCGCGCGGACTCGACGCCGGGACAGCGTTCGAGATACTGTCCATCGATATTGCCGATATTGACGTGGGCGACAACATTGGCGCTCAGCTGCAAATCCGGCAAGCCGAAGCCGACAAGCAAATCGCCCAGGCCCGTGCCGAGGAACGGCGCGCGATGGCCTTCGCTCGCGAGCAGGAGATGCGGGCTTTGGTTCAGGAGATGCGCGCGCGCGTGGTCGAGGCCGAGGCCGAAGTGCCCAAGGCCATGGCCGAAGCGTTTCGCCAAGGCAACTTGGGCATCATGGATTACTACAAGATGAAGAACGTGGTTGCCGATACGGATATGCGCACCGCGATTTCCAAGATAGATTCGCCGAAAGACGATCCTAACCCGGCAAAATAACCGCACGCTTGCGAAAGGCGGGTGTTTCAATGGAAGTGCTGGCGCCGATCATCATATTCGGGGTACTGGTTCTGATCTCGTTCGTCCGTAAGATGCACGAGCAGCAGCGCCTGGAGGAACTGCGACGCCGCGCCCAATCCAGCCCCGATCTGGAGGAACTCCCCGAAGCGACGCGTCGCGTCATTTTCGGATCTCCGGCGATTCCTTCTTCGCGGGAAAAGTATGCGGGCGAAGAAGGGGAGGATGAGGGCGAAGACGAAGAACGAACGGAAGCGACGCCTCGGCGCGTTGTTCCTATTCCCGTTGCGCGGCCCTATCAACGTGCCTCGGGACCGGCCATGCGACCGGCGCCGGGGCTTCCTCCCGGCGAGCCGACGGTTGACGACGCGCCGGCAACAGTACGAGCGACAGCAACAGGCGCTTCGGGAGACCGAAGAACGCCGCCGGCAAGCCGAGGCGCGCCAGCGGGAAGCGGCAATGCGCCAACGCGCGGCTCAGCAGCAGCGTTCGGAACAACCGCACCGGCAACCTTCGCGCGTTCAGCAACGGCAAGACCGCGAGGGGCCGCCCCCCGCGCCACCGCAACCCAAGCGTAAACCCGCCGGATCGACTATGCCGAAGCCGGTGTTTTTACGCGGCTTGTTGCATGATGCGGAGGACGTTCGGAAAGGCATCATCCTCGCGGAGATATTGGGGCCGCCGAGGGCGTTGCGGCAGGTGAATTGATGCAGGGACATTCTTCCGCCTGCGCCTTTTTCCGATGGCGGGCGCAGGCGGGAGGGCCTGTTTTCTCAGGGGCCTGTGATGGAGTAGATCGCCTGCCCTTCATGAGGTGACGCGACGCGGCTTTCTGTGCATCCGAAACTGGCGCCGGGCCCCATTCCATATGCTACACTCTCTTCCTATGAACGACCGCAACGACAAACCCGTTATCGTCCAATCCGATCGGTCCATTTTGCTGGAGACAGACGGCCCTTCTTTTGAAGATGCCCGCGATTGCATCGCCGCCTTTGCGGAGTTGGTGAAATCGCCGGAGCATATTCATACGTACCGCATCACGCCTTTGTCCTTGTGGAACGCGGCGGCGGCGGGCATGAAGGCCCAGGAGATCATTGACGGCCTGCTGCGGCACAGCAAATATGAAATCCCCCAAAACGTCATTGTCGATATCGAGGACAATGTGGCGCGCTACGGGCGGATCAAGCTGTTTAAGCGCGAGGACGGCCAGCTGGTTCTGTATTCCGATGACGCGCTATTGATCATGCAGTTGCTCAACCAAAAGGCCCTCCAGCCGTTTGTTCTGGGCACGCCGGACGGCAAGCACATCCTGGTCAAGCCCGACGAGCGCGGCAACGTCAAGAACGCCCTGATCAAAATTGGGTTTCCAGTCGAAGACCTTGCGGGATATGTGGACGGCGCCCCGCTCGTTTTCGAATTGCGCGACGATGCATTGTCAGGCAGGAAGTTCGGCTTGCGCAAGTATCAGTCGGAAGCCGTCGAGGCTTTTCACATGCGCGGCTCGAATCACGGCGGCAGCGGCGTCGTCGTGCTGCCGTGCGGAGCCGGCAAGACGGTGGTGGGCATCGGAACGATGCATCGTCTGCAGACACAGACCTTGGTGCTCACGACCAACACGGTGGCGTTGCGTCAGTGGAAAAACGAACTGCTCGACAAGACGACGCTCGCAGAAAATCAGATAGGCGAATACAGCGGCGATTCCAAGGAAATTCGCCCGGTGACCATCGCCACGTACCAAGTCTTGACGTATCGCAAGGCGAAGGACAGTCCCTTCGTGCATTTCAGTCTTTTTGACGAGGGCAATTGGGGGCTCATCGTGTACGACGAGGTGCACTTGCTGCCCGCGCCTGTATTTCGCGCCACGGCCAGTTTGCAAGCGCGTCGCCGCCTTGGGTTGACCGCCACGCTCGTGCGCGAAGACGCGCGCGAAGACGACGTATTCAGCTTGATTGGCCCGAAGAAATACGATGTGCCATGGAAAGTGCTTGAGAAGCAAGGGTGGATCGCGCAAGCCATATGCACAGAAATTCGCGTGCCGCTGCCGAACGAGGAACGTTACCGATATGCCGTGTCGGATAAGCGAGGGAAATTTCGGATCGCCTCCACGAACCCCGTCAAGGGTTCTTTGTGCGAAACGCTGGTCGCGGCGCATCGGGACGACAACGTGCTCATCATTGGCCAATACCTGGATCAGTTGAAGCACTTGGCCAAGCGGTTCAAAGCGCCGTTGATCACGGGGCAGACCGCCAATAAGCAGCGAGAAGAATTGTATGCCGCGTTTCGTTCGGGAAAGGAAAAACTGCTGATCGTTTCCAAAGTGGCGAATTTCGCCATCGATCTTCCCGATGCGAACATCGCGATTCAGGTGTCGGGAACCTTCGGATCTCGGCAGGAAGAGGCTCAGCGGCTTGGGCGCATCCTCCGGCCCAAGGGCCCTGGGGCGCGTTTCTATTCGCTCGTTTCCCGCGACACCTGCGATCAGGACTACAGCGTGAAACGCCAGCTCTTTCTCACGGAACAGGGATATCGGTACGAAATCCGCAACGCCGAGGAGGTCTGACCTTATGGCCCGCGCGGCGTTGTTGATGGGTCCGAAACGCTCCGCGCGGACGTCGCGCATCAATGCGCTGCTGGTGGAACGTTGGGGTTCCGCGATTCTTCTTGTGCCTTCCCGACGCCAGGCCCGTGCGCGCTTGGATGCTATTTTGCGTGACCACGATCTTCCGGGGGCATGGGGCGATCCCATCCAGACCTTCGAAGATTTCGCCGCTGTCCTGCTTCGTTCCGAAGGGATTTTCGCGGAACCTATTGACGAAATCGAACGGCGCATGCTGCTGGAACAAGCCATTGCCCGCATGTGCGGACGCAAGGGCTTAGGGCGGATGGAGGAATTCGCCGATAACAGGGGGTTCCTGGCGCATGCATTGAAGACCATCACCCAACTGAAACAGGCCGCCGTCGATCCCGCGGCCTTCCGACAGCAGCTTCAGCAGCGCAAGCGCCCCTCGGCGCTCGACTGTTCCATGGCGGATTTATACGAAACGTATCAAGCGATCTTGCAGGAAAAGTCCGCGTACGATCGCATCGGCGTTCTATGGGAAGCGTGTGACCTCGTGCAACGACTTCGCCCCGCCGCGATGGAAGGCGTGCGCGCGTTGTTGCTGGACGCGTTCGACGATTTCACTCCAAGCGAGTTTCGGCTGATAGAGGCGATCGCGCGGCATGTCGACGAGATTTTTTGGGGCATCAACGCCGAGCATGACAACCCCAGCGCCGTAGATCTGTATGCGGCGCCGTTGCGGACTGCACGGATGGTTCGCGCGCGCTTTGCCGGATTGACGGAGCATGTTTTTTCCGCGCCGCCTCCCGCATCTTGGACGGAGTGCGCGAGCCAGGAACTCTTTTGGAGAAATCGTCCGACCTCTTTAGATGGTTTGGAGCAGAACATTTTCGCGCGCGTGTACGCTGATCCCGTTCAGGAAATGGAAGACGTTTGCCGCCGCGTGAAGGGCCTCCATCTTGAGCGCAAAATCCCGTTCGACCGGATCGCGATTGTATGCTGGGATTTGCAGAAAATGGCGCGCCCTTTGCGCGCGGCCTTGACTGGGTTTGGAATGCCGTTTGGGATGATACAGCGCGTCGCGATCGGAGAGACCGCCCCGGGGGCGTTTGCGCTTACGTTGTTGGACGCGCTCACCGCGTGGAAGCGAGACGATGTCGTTGAAGTGGTGACGTCTCGATGGAGTGCGACAAGCGATTCCGGTGATGATGTGTTTGCCCAGTGCCTGCCGATGATTGTCCGGCTTGCGCATATCATCGAAGGGCGCGACGAGTGGTTGAGCGGTCTGGATCGTTTGTCGCGCCTTCTTGAGAACTCCGAAAGCGCCGAAACGCGCGATCTGCTTCGACGCTTTCCGCATCTTCCGAATGCGTTGGCGTGGGCGATTAAAAAAGTCGCTGCTTTTGACGCAATGAGCGCGCGTTTTGCGGACCAAGCCTCCCTGGCCTCGTATCTGGATATGTTTGTCGCGCTGCTGGAACGTGACCTGGCGATTGCCCAGACGCTTGTGCATACGAGGGAGAGCGAGAAGTTCCGCGAGGTCTCCGCGATCCAGGCTTTGTTTCAAACGATCGGGCGTCTCGCCGCGTGGCGCGTCGAACAAGCCCCCATGCCGCGATCGCGTTTTTTTGCGCTTCTGCGTCAGGCCATTCATGAAACCCTCTGCGACGACCATTCCGATCAAGCCGGCGTTATGTGCTTCGATGCCGATCTCGTCCGTAATCTGGAGTTCGATTACGTCTTTTTCTTTGGCTTGAACGAGGGAGTTGTCCCGCGTCCGCGCGCCATCAATGCGGTGTACTCGGACGCGGATATCGCCGACCTGCGGGAGGCCGGCATTCCGTTCGAGACCAAGGAGGAACACACACAACGCGAAATGTTGTTGTTTGCGCACGTCATCGCGAGTGCACGCGTCGCGTTGAACATTTCGTGGAGCCATCTGGGGGCGGACGGAAGGGAGCGCCTCGAGAGCCCGTACGTACGGAGTTTGCGGGAACTGCTTCCCGAAATCCCGGTTGATGTTCGCTGCAACGCGCTTGCCCCCGAAGTTTCCGCCATTGCTTCCTGGCGCGATCTTGCAAACGCCGCGTTTGACGGGCCTGCGTCGTTGCGGCAATGCTTTTCGGATCGTTTTCGCTGGATCGAGATGGGGTGTTCTCTGGAGAAACGTCGGGAATCGCGTTGTCCGCTGGATGCGTATGACGGCATGGTTTCGGACGCAGCGGCAAGGCGCATCCTGCGGGATGAATATGGCGAAGATCGCCTGTTCAGCGTGGGCCAGCTCGAAACGTACGCCGCGTGCCCCTTCTGTTATTTTGTGGAGCGCGTTCTCGGCATTTCCGATATCGCAACGCCTGCGGCCGAATTTGAGCCGCGTGTGCGAGGCCGTATTCTTCATGTGGCGCTTCAACGTTTTCACGAGCATTACCGTGGCAAGGCGATTCTCGAAATCGATCCTGGCGAGGCGCACGCCGTGATGTGCGATATTCTCGAAGCCTGTTTTCACGAGCACGCTTGGCGCAGCGCCAATGCGCCTCGCGGCGTTGCCGGCGTGGAGCAGGCGCAGCTTCGGGCGCGTCTGCTGCGGTATCTGCGCCGCGAAGCGGGCAACAGTCAGGAAGCCTGTTGGAAACCGATGCATTTTGAGATTTCCTTCGGAAGGGCTCCCCGGGAATCCGACAGCGAATGGAACACCGCCGAGGCGTTTGCGCTGCAGCGTGAGGGAAAAATCTTGAGGTTGTCGGGACGCATGGATCGCATAGATATCCATGATCAGCAGTCTCTCGCGCGCATTATTGATTACAAAACCGTTTTGCGCGTCTCTTCTGCGGCCATTGACGCCGGGCGCAGCCTTCAGCTTTCTTTATATGCTTTGGCGCTGGAAGCGTTGTTGCTGAAGGGGTTCGTTTGCGCCGAGGGGCGGTTTGTCGTTCCGGGAGATGATTCCCTCGAAGCGTTGGGCCGAGCGGGGAAAAATCCGAAGTGGGAGACCCGCA
>JAKJDA010000040.1:9000-12830 GCA_022706165.1 Candidatus Hydrogenedentota bacterium
CAGGCAAGTAGCGATTGACGCTGCGTTTCACGGCGCCGAGGGAATCCGCGACGGCAAGTTCCCGCCCTCCCCGTCAGAGACGGCATGCCGGTATTGTCCGTTCCGGCGCGCGTGCCGGTATGAGGAATGGCGCATCGCTGGAAAACTCGAGGAATCGCCGCTATGAAAGCCACTCCCGCGCAACATAGGGCGATCACGCGCGACAGCAAGCGCCTTTGCGTGGATGCCTCTGCCGGTTCTGGAAAGACCCGGGTTCTTGTCGAGCGCATACTGCGAATCATCGAGACGGGCGCCGCCGACCTTGACGAGATGGTGGCCATCACCTTTACCGACAACGCCGCTGCGGAAATGAAGTCGCGTCTTCGTGGCGCGTTTCGTCTTCGCGGTGACGAGGCGGCTTCGCCGGAGGAGCAGACGCGTTGGCGTCGTCTCGAGCGGAGGGTGGAGACCGCCCGCATTTCCACGTTTCATTCTTTTTGCATGAGCCTATTCAAACAGTATGCCTTACGCTATGGGGAAGACCCTGACTTTGCCGTTCTGACCGAGGCCGAAGCCACGATGCTTGTCGACGAAATGATCGAGTCGACGCTTCATCGTCTCCTGGATCAGGATGATGATGCGGCGCATCGCGTCGCCGTAGAGTTTGGCATACGAACCCTTTCCCAGATGTTTCGCGTCATGCTTGACCGGCGCCATCTTCTCGAACGAGGCGACGGTGATTGGGGGCTTTTCGATGAGGAAACGCTTATTGCAACGAGGATCCGTGTTTTGGCGGAGGAGGCGGCGCGCCTTGCGACCGTATTCTTGACGCGCCCCGAGGTGCGCCGATGGCGTTCTGATTTGGCCTCGGCGGCAAATGGTTGCGACGATCCAAGCGAGAAGCGTGAACGTGAACGCCGCGAGTGGCTTGCGTTTTTGTCAATCGATCCCCTTGTTGCGCCGGCTGATCGGATTGAACGAGAGCTGTCCGCCTTGATGGGAGGGCGACCGTCTGGGCGCGCATGCGGGGATAAATGGCATTCTAAGGAGAAGTACGAATGCGCGGGGCGCGCGATCACGGAGATACGCGAATTCGCCAAAGCCTTTGTTTTCGAGAAGCCGGAACCAGATGTTGAGCGCCGCGCCGCCCGAATGACTCGAGATTTATTTGCCACCTTCGCGTGCATTGCCGCCGCCTATGACGAGACGAAACGACAACGGTCCGTGCGCGATTTCGATGACCTGATTCGCGCCGCCCATCGGTTGCTGAGCCGGGAGGAATCCATTCGTTTGGAAGTGGCTCAAGGGATCCGCCACCTTCTAATCGATGAATTTCAGGACACGGACTCGCGTCAGCTCGAGATCGCCGAACTGCTCGCAAATGCCGAGAACGGTCCCGATCTTTTCGTGGTGGGCGATGCGAAGCAATCGATATACCTTTTTCGAGGCGCGGAGGTCGAAGTGTTTTGCAAGGCCCAGAATGCCGCGGGCACGGAGAACGCGATCCCCCTCGATAGCAGTTTTCGCAGCGCGCCGGAGCTGCTTCGTTTCGTGAACGACTTTTTTGCGTCGACCGGTCTGCTCACGGCTGTTGCGCCGACCTACCGACCTCTCGAAGCGCACCGTCCCCCGGCGAACGAATGCCGCGTCGAATTTCTCCTGCCGCCGGCGGACGATCCCGCGAGGAACCGCAGTGACTATCGCGCGATCGAGGCGGAACTCATCGCGCGCCGCATCGCTCAGATGTGTTCCGGTCCGGATCGCGTCTCGATCGGATCGGGCGAGGATTCGCGTCCAGCCGAGTTTGGCGACGTTGCGCTTCTGTTTCGAACCTTGAACGATGTTCATTCATACGAGCGCGCCTTGAAGGAGCGCGGCATTCCCTACGCGCTGATTGCGGGCCGGGGATATTATCAGCGGCCCGAGATCGTGGACTTGCGCAATTTTTTGACGCTCGTATGCGATCCATGGAATGAAATAGCGCTGCTAGGGTATTTGCGCGGCCCGTTGGTCGGCCTTTCGGACGATTCCATTCTGTTGCTGGCGCATGGGCGCGGTTTGGCCGACTCGTTTCATTCCGATTGGACGCCCGAAGACTTTGCGCAACGGGAAAACCTGGATTGGGCGCGCAACCTGCTTCAGGAGTTGCGTCTTCTTCGCGACGCGCCTCTATATGATTTTCTGTCGGAAGTCATGCATCGCACCCATATCGAGGCGATCGCGTTGGGTCAGTTTCTCGGAAGGCGACGCGCGCTTAATTTGCGCAAGGCGCTTGATCTCGCGGCGGATTTTACGCGTTCCCGTCCGGCGAGGCTTTCGCTGTTCGTGCGGTATCTCGATCGTCTTTCCCGGGAAGAGTTGCGGGAAGGAGAAGCCGCTTTGGCGGCTGGTCCTGAGGGATCCGTTGTTCTAACGACTATCCATCAATCCAAAGGACTCGAATACCCTATTGTTTTTGTGCCGGATATTTCCAGGAACCGCCGATCCGAGGGAGAAGGTTCCCTTGATCTGCACCCCGCAGTCGGGCCGGCGGTTGGTTTTCTCGACGAGGAGGGGCGGAGCGTCAAGCCACCGCTCTCAAAATTGATCCGGCTCGACCGGGAACTTCGTGCGCGGGACGAGTTTGCCCGGTTGCTGTACGTCGCTTTGACGCGAGCGCGGGATTGGTTGACGCTTAGCGGCGCCCCCACGATAGCCGGGGCCCCGCAGAGTTGGCTGGCCGTTTTCGAACGCGAATATGGCGTGCTCGCCGCCAACGATGGCGCCATTGTCTCGCCGAAGAGGGATGGCGCGCCGATCGCGATTCGGGTGCGGCGGTCTGTTCCGGATGTGCGGCCGCCTGCCGCGGAGAGTCAATCGGATTGTTGTTGCGACGTGTCGGCGATTCTTCGCCGTGTCGCTTCTATCGAGTCGAAACCCATCGTGCGTTCGGCATTCAGCGTTACGGAGGTGGCGCGCGAGATGGCGTCGGGGGAGTGGATGGAAGCGCCGAATGCGCCCGCTCCCGACGGTCCTCGGCCTGATCTCTCGTCGCTTTTCATGAATGCTCGCGTCCGGGGCGAAATGATACATGCGCTCCTGGAACGCTGGGACGGAACGCTGAACGCTGAAATATGGATTGATGCCGTTGTGCGACGCTACTGTCCGGTTCCGTCGCTGCATGATTCCCTCAAGCGGGATATGCGGTTGTTGCTCGAGCGCATGCACGCTTCGCCGCTGCGGCAGTGGTGGAGCAGGGACAGCCGGATCGTCCGCGAAAAATCGTTTGTTCTGCGCGTGGATGATGCGTTGCTTTCAGGGACCATCGACGCCTACATGCCGCAAGGCCCCATTTTGGACTACAAGACGGGCGAGCGAACCCGCGCCTCCTCGCTTCAATACGAATATCAATTGTTGCTCTACGCCTCGGCAATGCGCGCGTTGACGGGAAGGACGCCGACGGCCGCCTATCTTCTCTACACGGACGCATCCGATCTTCACGAGACGCCCCTTTCCCCTGCACGGATCGATAACGCTCTGGAACGCGCCCGGGCGGCCATGCGAACGTTGAATGGCGTCCCTGTTTTTTCTGGAGAGAGGAAAAAGGAGGAATCGTGAAACATCGGCCGTTCCTTCTCGGATGTTGCGCAGCGATGTTGGCGATTGCCGTTTTCCCTTGTGAAAGCAGGGGAGAATCGGCTGTTTTCGAAAAGGGCGTGTTGCGGGTCGAAAGCTCCGAGCAGGATAGGCGCCTGCTCCGCAAAACCGTCAAAATACTTGATGACGCCCTCCAGGAAAACGCCCAACGTCTTCCCGCAGGCAACGATCCAATCCGGGTGATCCTATGCCACTCGATCGCCGAGTTCAGCCAA
>JAKJDA010000410.1 GCA_022706165.1 Candidatus Hydrogenedentota bacterium
ACTACAGCGAGGTCCCCGAACTGGAGCTCAAAGAGATTTTCTCCGACCTAGCAACGATCCAAGAAATTCCGGCATCGTTGGCCATCGCAATGGAAGCGCTTCGAATCGACCGGCCAGGGTATCGGCAATATGGCCTTGGACTCATGCGCGAATGCTTGCGCCAACAACCCGGTGCATTACCCTACAAGAATTATTTCCGGCTTGTCGGGGAAACCGATCCGTATGCCACACGTTTTTCGTGGCGTCCTTTCGAGTACCTAGTGCGTTCTGCTCCCTTTAAGGTTCTGCGCTCATACACGAGTAAGTTGCAGCGCTACTTTCGCCGGCATCGATGATGGCGTGAACGCATGCGTACTAAGGGCATCCTCAATGCACACAGTTTCGATTATTATCGTTAACTATAAGACTCCAGAGCTGGTCTGCGATTGCATTAGGTCAGTGGAGACTCATGTGACCATACCGCACGAGATCATCGTGGTCGAGAGTGCTCCAGAGGCCCCGCTGACCAAGCCTCCCATAACGCAGCAAACAAAATTCACGCATATCCCAACAAAACGACGGCGCGGTTTTGGGGAGGCGAATAACGTGGGGGCCTCATCCGCCAAAGGAGATTATCTCTGGCTCCTAAACTCCGACACCCTCGTCCCCAATGGGCGCGTCAACAGCCTATTTTCCCTCATGGACGAGCACCCCGAGCTCGGGCTGGTGACGCCAGTCTTGTTCAACGACCAGGAGCTGCACCAACGGCAATCCGACTTCTACGGATACTTTCAGCGATTTCGCACCCTGCTAACGCGAACGCTACGGCCCAATATTGAATGGGACGCGGCTGAACTTCCAGAATTCATCGCAAGCGAGCAGATCACAGCAGCGGCGATGATCATACGGGCCGAACTCTTCCGAAAACTAGGGGGGTTCGACGAACGTTACTTCATGTACATGGAGGACGATGATCTGTGTTACCGAGCCCATCAGATCGGGGCGGGCACGGCCATCGCCACTCGCGCTGCGATCGTGCACCTACAAGGGAGAAGCATCGCCTACTCGCGTGAGCGAAAACGCTACTACTACACCTCGCAGCGCCTCTTCTGGGAAACCCACTATGGATGGTGGCCGGCATCACTCATGAGATTGCTGCGAATCCCTTTACGACTATTAAAGGGATGATCCATGAGCGACTCCCCACACAAGCAGGTCCCTATTATCGCGGTCGATGTCCGCATGGCTCAACATTCCGGTATCGGACGCTATATCCGGGAAACCATGCCACGGGTTCGGACCAGATTGCCCGAGGTTTGCTGGCGCTGGGTCGGCCAGGCCCCTGCGGACTGGATGCAACTGACAACCCCTCAGACCGAATTCCGCGAATGGGCAGCGCCAGCCTATTCATGGCGTGAACATCTCTCCACACCACCTGCCTTAGCCGAAGCCTCAGTCCGCTGGATTCCGCACTACAATGTCACGACCGGAGGCCGGGCCCGGTTGATGGTCACTGTACACGATTTGTTGCCACTGCGCTTTACCGGCAATGGTCGGGCGCAAATCCGTGCATGGTTATTTCGCGCCTATCTGCGCCGCATCCGCCGAACTGCCGCGAGAGTGTGCGTCAACTCGCAATTCACGGCGGCGGAGCTCGCCTCGCTCGGGCAGATACCAACAGAGCGAATTCAAGTTACGCCACTGGCCGCAGACCCGACCCGATTTGGCACATCAACACCGCTAAAAGACACCAACATCGGCTTCGTTTTTCTCGGCAACCTCAAGCCCCACAAAAATCTGGAAACACTGCTCGCCGCATGGGAACAAGTCGCCCCCCTGGTTCCAGGTCGCCTTCTTATCGTAGGACAACGAACTGGCTTTTTTACGACTGACACCCGTAGCCAGCGAAGGATCGATCACATGGGCGAGCGTGTACAATTTACAGGAGCAATTGACGATCAGGCGCTCGGGTTACTTTTGCGACAGGCTACAGCGATGGTTTTACCTTCGCTCTACGAAGGGTTCGGCCTACCGGTGCTCGAAGCAATGTCCGTGGGGTGCCCCGTAATCGCAGCAAACGCAGGCGCCTTACCTGAGGTTGGAGGCGCGGCCGCCCTCTATTTCCCGCCCCAAGATACTACCGCACTGGCCGGACAAATGTTGCGCACAGGAAGGGATGAAGCAC
Source organism: Candidatus Hydrogenedentota bacterium (assembly GCA_022706165.1). Taxonomy (GTDB): domain Bacteria; phylum Hydrogenedentota; class Hydrogenedentia; order Hydrogenedentales; family SLHB01; genus JAKJDA01. The sequence continues at coordinate 2,165 of JAKJDA010000410.1, forward strand.
TTCGAGCGCAACTGCGACAAGCGGGGCTCGCGCGGGCATCTCTTTTCACTTGGGATAAAACTGCGGAGCTGACAGCACAGGCGCTGCGCCAGGTGCTGGATCAGGTTTGATCACTTCATCCGCTCCAATACGCAGGCATAGTTCTGGCAAAACGGATTGAGTGCCCACGTGAGCATAGCGTCCAGGATATCGACGCAACACGCCAGCCAGCGCGAACGACGTCCTGCCGGAAACGATGTGAAAACATTCCTCGGGAGCGCATTGTAGCGTCGCATCTCCAGTACCCGGAAGCCGGCCGCGGCGGCAAGACGAAGGATATCCTTCTTCGTATATCTGTAGGCGTGGTGATGTCGTGACCGAAACACCGTCGTCAGCGCCTCGATCCAGCTCAGCCGGTTGGGAAAATGAAAACAGAAAAACAGGCCATCTGGACGCAGCACCCGGCCAATTTCCCGCAGGCTCTCCAATTCATTGCCACCGAACTCGCGGACGTGTTCGAGCACACCGATACTAAACACGGCATCAAACGTGCCATCGGCATAAGGCAACTTCACCGGCTCCGATTCACTCCCAGCCGAATAGACCACCGGCCGATCTGATCGTGATTGGAGATGGCGTAGCATCGGCGCAGGCGCCCCAAACGCATACGAGTCCACCTGATGCCCCGCCTGCTATAGAAAATAACTGAAGTGCCCGTTGCCACAGCCCCAATCCAGCACTCGGCCAGGCTCCCGAAGAAACCGCTGAGTCTGCGCGTACGGCAGCCGGTACTGCTGCGCACAG
>JAKJDA010000411.1 GCA_022706165.1 Candidatus Hydrogenedentota bacterium
GTATGCCGCCCGCCACTTCCTCGTTCATCTCCTCTGGCGTGAATGCATCGGACATCCAAAAGAACGTGCTCTGCGTCCCCCGGATGTCGGGAACTCCAAGCCCGCACAACATGCAACTATCCGTCAGGTCGTCGGCCGGATACGCGAACGGCACCGTGAGAACCTTGCTCCGTAGCCCTTGGCGGTCCGCCGTCGCCCAAAAACTCTCCCCTTTCCGATAACTTTGAAAAGAAGCGGGCCGGGTCAAACTCCCGTCGGGGGCGAGTTCGGGCTGTTTTGTCGCGCCGAACCCAACGTCGGGCGAGTACGTCTTCGGATCGCGCCGCAGAAAATCATACACCCCATGACTGCCGGGGTTTTTGCAGGTGGTGAAGGAAGACCAGGCCGTCGGCGACTGCGGCGGATTGCTCGAACCGAGACGCGCATAGGTCCCTTGTTTGCTCAACTGCGCCAAATGCGGCAACTCGCCCGAGGCAATCATCGCGTCGACGATGGAGGGCTCAACGCCGTCAAAACCCAGGATGATCACGCGAGACGTCTCTGTCTGCGAAGAGGGTTGTCCTGCGCAGGCAGTCGAAAACAACAAAACCCACAAGGTAAAAATAGTGACTGTCATTCGCATTGTCATGGCCGTTACCCTTCTGTCATGGTCGACTTAGAGGCGTTCCGGGCGGCGGATATCGAGCGCCCTAATGCGTTGATACAGCGTATTCCGAGCGATGCCCAGCAGCCGTGACGTTTTGGCGATGTTCCAGTCCGTTTTCGTAAGGACCCTTTCGATGGCGTCACGGGAAGGGCTGTTAAGCGGTTCTGGAAGCGATTTGTCCATCTTCTCTTCCAGTTTACCATACTCATGGCGCAGAATTTCCAGCGGTAGATGGCTGGGCAGAATCTGCGTATCGCGGCATACGATGAATGCACGCTCCAGACAGTTTTCGAGTTCGCGGACGTTTCCCGGCCAGGGATACGTCATGAACAAATCCATCGTATCCGGCGCCACGCCTGCGATCGTCTTTTTGAACGCGCGGTTGAAGCGGCGGCAGAACCCCTCCACAAGCAGGGGAATGTCTTCGCGCCGTTCCCGCAAGGGCGGAATCTCGATGCGCACCACATTGAGACGGTAATACAAATCCTGCCGGAATTCGCCGTCGCGTATTTTGCGTTCCAGGTTCTGATTTGTCGAGGCAATCACGCGCACATGCGTGCGGATTGGGACGCTGTCCCCCACGCGTTCGAATTCGCGCTCCTGTATGACGCGCAGCAGGCGCAACTGCAAGCGCGGCGAGATGTCGCCTATCTCGTCGAGCAAAATCGTGCCGCCATCCGCAGCCTCGAAGCGCCCCACGCGATTTCTAATCGCGCCCGTAAATGCGCCCTTCACGTGCCCGAACAACTCGCTCTCGAGCAGGTCTTCCGACAGCGCCGCGCAATTGACCTTCAAAAACGGCCCCCTGGCGCGCGGTCCTGCATGATGCAACGCCGCCGCCACCAATTCTTTGCCCGTGCCGCTCTCCCCCAAGATAAGGGCCGTCGTGTCGGTCTCGGCGAGTTCCTTGACCAGTGCGAAGATCGCCTGCATCTTCGCGCTTTTCCCGATGATATTGCGGTACTGCTGACTTTCCTCGACCTGCTGTTCGAGCCGCGTCAGTCGCGTCACGTCGCGAATCATCAGCAGGGCGCCCGAAAACCCTCCCCCTTCTCCGCGCAGCGGCGTGGTCGATACGACCAGAACGCGCGTTTCTCCCCCACTCGGCGTGAATTCGATGCGCGTGTCCGGGGCCGATTGACGCGTCTTGAGGGTCTGCTCAAGCGCCTGTCGCGCGGCATCCAGGCCGTCAGGAAAAACGGAGGAAAAGGAGGGTGGGGTCTGGGCAGGCGCCGGGATCCCCAAAATGCCGATCGCGGAGGCATTGACGCGCTGAATTCGCATGTCGGCATCGACGGCGATGATGCCCTCATTCACGCTGTTGAAAATAGCCTCAAGATCGCGACGGTATCGGTCGAGTTCCGCGGCATACGCGTCGCGTTCGCAGGCAATGCGTTGTCGATCCGCCGCCAAGCGCGTCACGCGTTTCAGCGCGTCGCCCGTAACGGGCTTGGGCAGATAATCAAAGGCGCCCAGACGCACCGCCTCCGAGGCCGTCTCAACATTCGGCTCGCCCGTGATCATCACGACGGGCACATGCAGTCCCCGCTCACGAACGGTCCGCAACAGATCCACGCCCGTGCGTCCGCCCAAAATGATATCCGTGATGATGACATCCACAGGATGCCGCTCGATCGACAACACGGCCTGCGCATAATTATCGGCAATCGACACTTCGTGCCCGTCTTCTTTGAGGAACTCGCCAAAGGTCAGGCGCAGAACGTGTTCATCTTCTACAATCAGTACGCGGGCCAATGGACTCCTCTCCTTGCGCCGGAACGGCAACTGCCGCACAGGATATCCGCAGAGCATTCGCAAGGCAAGGCCGGCGGCGTTTTGCTATAATCCGCCTGAGCAGGCGAAATCGGGAGGGGCGAACGAATGCGCGTCGTATTCCTCGGAAACAATTGGGTGGGGTGGCAGGTTCTGTCGTATCTCGTCGAGCAGGGCGAAGATGTCGTCGCCGCCGTGTTGCATGCGCCGGGGAAGCGCACCTTCGAGGCGGAACTTGTCGGCGAGGCGATGCGCGAGGAGGCGCAACTCATCGGCGCGCCTGACCTGCACGCACCGGAAACGCTCGAACTTCTGCGCTCGCTCAAACCCGACATCGGCGTGTCGGCGATGTTCGACTACATCTTACGCAAACCCGTGCTGAACCTGTTTCCGCAAGGATGCCTCAATCTGCATCCCAGCTATTTGCCGTTCAACCGTGGACAGTACCCGAACGTCTGGAGCATCGTCGACGGCACGCCCGCCGGCGTCACGCTGCATTACATGGCCGAGACCATCGACACGG
>JAKJDA010000412.1:0-248 GCA_022706165.1 Candidatus Hydrogenedentota bacterium
TGGCGTACAATCGTGCCGCGAATCTCGTCTATCTCGCGGTTGAGCAGAAACGCCCGCGCGGTTTGTCGTCGGCTTTGGCGAGCAGGTGGGCGTTGAGAAGCTGTTCGTTGAACGTCGACGCCACTTCCGCCACGAAGATGGAGTAGCCGTAATAATGGTACGGCTGCGTCTTTGCGCTGTACTGCGTGTGCATCGAGTGACCGGCCTCGTGCGCCAGCGTGAAGACGCTGTCCAGCACGTCTTCGCGG
>JAKJDA010000412.1:258-2941 GCA_022706165.1 Candidatus Hydrogenedentota bacterium
TCCGTTTGCCTTGATTCTCGTAGCGGTCCACCCAGCGCCCCAGGAGTCCGGCGCGCAACACGCGGCAATAGTCGTCGCCCAACGGGGCCAAGGCCGCACAGATCATGTCGACGGCCTTGGGGTAGGGGGTGCGCGTGCGGCCTTGCGACACGATTGGCGCGTAGGTGTCGTAGACGTGAATTTCCTTGAGCTTTAGCGCCTTGCGCCGCACGTCGAAGTAGTGATGAACCGAGTCGAGTTGTGAATGCACGGCCTTGATGAGGCTGTCGTAGACGTTGACCGGGACATTGTCCGAGAACAGCGCCGCGCCTATCGCGGAGGGGTGGTTGCGGACTCGCGCGTGGTAGACGTCCTGCAGGATGGAAGCGGTCAACGTCGCGGCGAGCGTGTTCGCGTGGGCCTCGTATTGCTTATAGAACTGTTCGAATGCGGTTTTCCGCACGGCGCGTTTCGGCGACTCGAGCAAGCTGCGAAACGATCCTTGCGTCAACTCGACCGTGTTGCCTTTCTCGTCGACGACGCGTCCGAACTTGAGATCCGCGTCGTTGAGTTGTTCGAAGATGCGGTCCGGCGAACCGGCAATCTCGCCCTGCATGGCCAACAGGCGTTCTTCGCTCTCCGACAGGATATGGGGCCGGTACCGCAGCAGTTTCTCAAGCGCGAACCGGTACGGCGCGATCTCCTTCGCTTTTAGGAAGGCGTCCATCTTTTTTTTCGGGATCGCCTGAATTTCCGGCGCAATGAAACTCGCCGCTTCCTGCGCCACGGTGGCGACATGGATGAACCGTTGCAGCATCCCTTGGTACACGCCGTTGGCGACATCTTCCGAGGATTTCAGGAAGACATAGGATTGCAGGCGTTCCGCCTCGCGATCGAAGGCGGCGTTGAAGTCGTAGCACGCGCGCAGCGTGGCCGCTGATTTTCCGAGTTGGCCGCGGAAACGGCTGAATTCGCCGATTTGCGCCGAGAGCCGTTGGAAGGCTTTCTCCCACGCAGGGTCGTTTTGGCATAGGGGCGCCAAGTCCCACGTATCTTCCGGTTTCACTTCGCTGCGCGATGGCAGCCGCTTCGTCTTTGCCATGAAACGCTCCTTTTCACTGCCCAGTGTGCACGGGCGGCGCCAGTATACCCGACGGCCGCACGTGGTTCACGGCAAATCCGGCGGCGGCGTGGGCGGCCATGCGCCGCGCCGTTCGTGCTGTTGTCTCGCCCATGCCCAGGACCGTTCCTCGATGAGGCGGATGCCGTCTTCGGTAAGCGGCTTCTCCCGGGGCGTGTGCGTGATGACGCGCCATTTCACGTCCACGTTGGGTTGAAACGCCTTGATGTACCAATCGGGCGCGGCGCGGTCATGGGCCATCATGCGTTTTTGATCGGGAGGGACAGGGTTGCGGGCCGCGACGTAATCGTTCAGGCCGGCATAGTCGAGGATAACGACATGCGGCAAGGTCCATGCGGCCACCCCCACGCACGGTTCCAGCAGTACGGGGAAATCCTTGCCGTCGATTTTCGCGCCTACTTGGCGGGGCGGGTAAATCTGGCTCCTGTGCTCGAAGAATATCTTGTGCCCCTGATGGCGCGTGCAGACGTTATGCCGGATCATCGTGGACTGCAGTTCATCAAAGGTCTGGGCGTACCAGCGGAGGGCCCTGGGCCATGCAGGCGCGATCGGCGCAAACATCCAACGCGTTTTTTCCCGCGTGTTCAGGTTGTGCGTCAGAGCCCAGTGCGTCCAGGGGACGGGCAGCGAAAGCGCAAGAAAGAGGGCCGCCATCATGAACGCCTTGCATGCGGACACCCCCATCCGATCCAACAACAGCAGTGTTGCGAAAGGCGCGAGCACGACAAGATGGTGGTACACGCGGTATTCGAAGTGGTCTCCCCCCACGAGGAGGCCGTAGTACAAAAAATGCAGCGTCAGCGCCGCGACGGACAAAAGCAGCCCCCATCGCATGCGTGGGCGGAGTTGCGGCTTCGCCAACCACATCGCCGCCGCCGCCAGCGCCAGCGCGAACCCGAACCAAAGCGCATATTCGAGGATAAAGGACGCCATATAGCGGATGCCGCTCTCGGGCCACGGGGCGACGATTTTGGCGTAGTAGGTGTTGGGCAGCCATTCGCCATAAAAGCTGCGCCGCCACGCCATGTGCGCGGGCGGCAACGCCAACGGAAATGCCGAGAGGATGCTGCGTAGGCCGTCGGTCTTCCAACGCGTTGCGTAAGTATAGAAAAGAACCGGTCCTGACGCCGCGACCAACAGCAGGCCATCCGGGCGCGTCAAGGCGGCCAGCGCCGCGCATGCCGCATACGTAGCCTGCGTCCTGATCCCTCCCTCGGGAAGACGCGTCGAGAAGCGCACCCACGCAACGACAAAGAACGTGAACATGGCCGTTTCGAGCCCGGAACTCGTCCACGCCAGAAAGGTGCGATTGAGCAGAACAAAGGCCAGCGCCCACGCCACGAAGACCACGCGCCATGCGCGCAACTCCAGGCGCCACGACATCTGGAAAACCATCCACGCCAAAATCCACAAGGCCAGTCCGGAAAACAGCAGCGTCACATAGTTGGCCGATTGGGGAGGAAGAACGCCAAGAACACGCCATAATGCATCCAACAAAACGACCCACAAAAAATTTGTATAGCCCTCGACCGGACGAAACGGCGGCGGGTTCCAGACGTAGCC
>JAKJDA010000413.1 GCA_022706165.1 Candidatus Hydrogenedentota bacterium
GCTGCCGCCAACAACACCGCAATCGCCGCCGCGTTGTCATCGGCGCCCGGTTTGGAACCGAAGGTATCGTAATGGGCCATGAGCAAAAGAGACGGCAACGCGACGTTCCTGCCTGGCAGCACGGCAGCGATATTGACAAAATCCAAGCCTCCCTGCGCATACGGCAACGCATACGAATCGCCCGCGTAGGGAGAAAGTCCTAACTCCTTGAGCCGGGATAGGATATAGGCGTGCGCCTGCTCGTGGCCTTGGGTTCCGGATCGCCTGCCCGATGGGGTGGCCAATGCACGTACGTCCTGCTCCATGCGTTTCGCGATGACGTCTTCCCGATCGCCCAGCGCTGAAAGCATCCGATCGGATGGAGGAGGAACAAGCGCCGTCGATGGCAAAAAAGCGTTGCGCACGCACCCCGCGCATGTTCCGGCGAGAAACAGAACGGTTATTCCAATCGCCCGCGATCGCATCACATGGGGCCCTTCAAAACATCGCTCATGACTTCCATTGCCTGGCGCGCGGCTTGTTGGGATGCCATGCGCTGGTTTATTTCCACCTCGATGCCCTTATAGAAGGTCGGGGGATATTCCTTCCGAAGAGCGGTGACCAAACTGTCCGAGACGCCTCGATACGGATAATTGCGCCGAACGCGCAACCCGGGCAGCGCCATCCTCAATGCTTCCCGATAGGCCAGCGCAAAGCGCTTCTCTCGAATCCGTGCAGGGTCATACAGAATGCCTACGTCGGCATTACGCTCAACTCCTCCCAAGACCGGCGTAAAAGTATGGAGGCTGATATGGACCAAGGAATCGTTTTTTTTCAAACAGGCCGAAACAAATCGTTTCACATTGTTTCTATACGCAAAATAATATTTATTAAGCACATACACCTTTTTTTCAATTGTAATAGATTTTGTGAAACGCGAAAATAACGTATTGTTTCTTTCTGAACGATTTAGATCGACCAAGAGACGCGTTGTTTCTCCAAGAAAAATTGGGGCGTCAAGGAGTTCTGCCAATGTCGCCGCCAGTTCGCGGGCTCCAATATCGTAGGCCCGATGTGAGTGGAGCGTTGATCGCTGACCGGCGAAAAGGGATGCATATTCCGCCGGAACATGGTTGGAGGCATGTTCGCACGTCACCAAAAACGCATGATTAAATTGCGCCAAAAAGCCGGTCCTCCGCCAAGCATAGACACAATTCGCGGTAAATGCTGGTCAACTCTTTCCGATCGAACGGCTGTCCCAAGCGCGTCACGATCCGCCGCGCCAAAGTGCCTCTCGCGATATACGTTTGTAGAATTTCCAACTCGGGCGTATCCGGAAGCAAGGTTCGGGCAAGATGGGTCCAGAGAGTGTGGGCCGAGCAGCCGTCCTCTTTGCAAAACCCTATACAAGACAAGAAGTTGGAGTCGGTCACTGGAGCGGCCTCGGCATCTCGAATAGAGGTCAGCAGCAGTGCTTCGAGCGGCTCGACGGCCCAACGTTTTTGGGTTTCGTAGCTGCACCAGCGTTCTTCGACTAGGGCTTGGACAAGGGCGGCAACGAGTTGCACAATGGCCAGATCCGCCTTGGGACACTCCTGCACGTCGATGACGCGAATTTCGATGGTGTTGCGTACAAAACGGGCGATGGCGCCTCGGGCATTCACCCATTCATCGCGCAGGATGGCGTCAGGATCAAACGGGGAGAGGTCGTCGTAAATGGTTTTCAATATTTGAGTTCTGTATTCATCCTCGGAGAAGACCGGTTCTGGGATGATCCTCCCGGCGACCGATGGAATACGGCGCGCGTTCGTCCGGTAGAAATCCATGCGTGCATCGAGAAAGGGCGATCGCTGGAGTTCGACGATAGGCGAACTCGCCGCCAGAGCTGGCAACAAGGGGAGCACGAGCCGTATCGCGGCGTGCAGGCGTCCGAATTCGTCGTCGTCGCCGAACGGAAGGTTTAGATGAACGCTCTGCACATTGGACCAGCCATGTCCTGTACAACGGAAGATACGGTCGAAGGCTTCGTAAATCTCGCTGCAGTCATGCGGCCACAGACGCGTTTCCGTATCGGGGTTCATCCAAGGGTGCATCGCCGTGGGCATGAGACGCGCGCCCATCGTCTGGAGCAGGCGATTGATATCCAAAACGTCCCGTGCAAACCGGGGAGCCAGGCCCGCCAACGTGGGAACGGGACCGTTGGTCTTCAACTCAATGACATGCAGGACGAGTTCGTTGGACCAATGGAGCGCTCCGCGGTCGGCCTCGCCCGTGATGGTTCCGGCGACGCTCTCGAAGATTTTGTCTGCGATGGGCAGCGCGTCGAGAGAGTCCTCACGCACGATCATGTATTCGAGTTCGACGCCGTATCCTTCGAACAGGCGTAGCGGTTGCGCGTGCGTCATCAACGTGATCGCGCCTCTTTGCCTTGTTCCAGACGATTCAGGAAAATCCGCATGATCGCGTCGTAGAGGTCGTCTTTGAGCACGTCGTCCTCCACGCCTGCGTCGATGCTCGGATTGTCGTTGACTTCTATCACGTACAGTTTTCGGCCCACTTGCTTGATGTCCACGCCATAGAGTCCGTCGCCGATGAGGTTGGCGGCGCGCAACGCGGCGGCCACCACAGATCGGGGGGCGTTTTCGACCGCGAGCGTGTGGGCTTTGCCGTAATGCGTGCGGCCCGAACCGTCCTTGTGCTGAATTTTCCAGTGGCGCGGGGCCATATAGTATTGGCATACATACAGCGGCTTGCGGTCGAACACGCCGACGCGCCAATCGAACGACGTTGGCAGGAATTCCTGCGCGATGATCAAATCGGATTCTTCGAGCAGATGGTCTATATGGTCGCGCAGCGCAGCCTCGTCTTCGGCCTTGAATACGCCCTGCGACGCCGAACTGTCGGGTTTTTTGAGAACGCAGGGCAGTCCGATGGCATGCAGCACGCTCTCGCGGTTGTCG
>JAKJDA010000414.1 GCA_022706165.1 Candidatus Hydrogenedentota bacterium
TGCCGGTTTGCTCGTACTCCTCCGAAGCCTTGTACGCTTGCGTATGAATTTCCTTCATGATGTCGCGCAACCGGTTGTCCACTTCCTCGCGCGTCCATGCGGTATGCTGCGAATTCTGGGCCATTTCCAAGCCCGACACCGCCACGCCGCCGGCATTGGCCGCCTTGCCCGGCGCGTACAGAACCTTGTTCTTCAGAAAAACCTCGACGCCATCGGGATCGGTCGGCATGTTCGCCCCCTCGCCCACCAGGAAACAGCCGTTCTTCACGAGCGTCTCGGCGTCTTTTCCGGAGATCTCGTTCTGCGTCGCGCTCGGAAACGCGCAATCGCACTTCACGCCCCACGGCGTCGCGCCTTCCATGTACTTCACGCCCGAAAATTTGTTCGCATACTCGGAAATGCGGCCGCGGCGGACGTTCTTGAGGTCCATGATATAGGCCAGCTTTTCCTCGTCGATGCCTGCGGGATCATGAATGGTGCCGTTCGAATCGGAAAGCGTGACGGCCTTGCCGCCAAGCTGATTGATCTTTTCGATGGTGTACTGCGCCACGTTGCCGGAACCGCTGACGACGCAGATTTTGCCCGCTATCGAATCGCCGCGGACCCCCAGCATGTTCTGCGCAAAATACACGCATCCATATCCCGTGGCCTCGGGACGAATCAGCGAACCGCCCCAATTGAGACCCTTACCCGTCAACACGCCCGTGAACTCGTTGCGCAAGCGCTTATACTGACCGAACAGGAACCCGATCTCGCGTCCGCCAACGCCAATATCGCCCGCGGGCACGTCCGTGTCCGCCCCGACATGCTTGGCCAATTCGATCATGAACGATTGACAGAACCGCATCACCTCATTGTTCGATTTTCCCTTCGGATCAAAATCCGAACCGCCCTTGCCGCCGCCCATGGGAAGAGTCGTCAAGGCATTCTTGAAAATTTGCTCAAACGCCAAAAACTTCAAAATGCCGAGATATACCGTGGGATGAAACCGCAGTCCGCCCTTGTACGGCCCAATGGCGCTGTTAAACTGAATGCGGAATCCGCGATTGACCTGCACGTTTCCATGATCGTCCAACCACGGAACCCGGAACATGATCACGCGCTCCGGCTCCGTCAGCCGCTCCAAAATGCGGTGCTTCTGATATTCCGGATGCCGCTCGAGCACCGGAGCCAGCGAATCGAGCACCTCCTTCACCGCCTGATGGAATTCAGGCTCCGCAGGATTGCGTTTGACGACCAGACTCATTACGTCAGTGATGTACGACATGCAAGACTCCCTCATCAGTTTCGGGGATTGCCCCGGAATCCCGGCGCGCGCCCCAGTTTCCCTGCCGACTCACGCAAGCGGCAGCATATAGCCGTATCGCGCAAGCGTACCGGCAGCGGAAATGCTTGTCAAGATCGTGAAGACCCTTTGGAAACGGTTTTTTGTTCCGGCAAATTGCCGGAATTTTCCGAAAAACCCCGCGAATGCCCTGCCCCCGAAGAACCGTCTCACCGCAGAGACGTTGGCGCATCCCAAACAAAGATACGGCAAATTTTCCGGTTGTATTGAACCATGAAAGCGTACGCGCTATGATGAACGCCAGACGAGGCCCTGCAGCGCCGCGCAGATTTCGCGCCGCGGACCTCCGGAGCGATTCGACGCAGGTCTGGCATGGATATCAAAACACAGCGAAAAATGGTGAGCATTCTGCGCGTGTTGCGCAGCGACGAAAGTCCCATGGGAAGCGAACGGATAGCGCACGACCTCGAACTTGCCGGCGCGCCGCTCACCGAACGCACCATCCGGAATTACCTGGCCTTAGCCGATGCCCTCGGTTGGACGGAAAATCTTGGGCGGCGCGGACGCCGCATCACCAGCGCAGGCATTCGCGAGGTCGAGCGCGCGCTCGTCATGGACAAGGTAGGGTTCATCGCGGCGCGCGTTGAAGAACTCGCCTATCAAATGGATTTCGATCCGCACACCCGCAAGGGCAAGGTCATCCTGAACATCACGACCTTCCCCCTGGCGGACGTTCGGGCCGCGTTCGCCGCCATGGACGAGGTCTTTCGCGCCGGATTGGGCATGGGACATCTGTGCGCGCTCGCGTTTCCGGGCGAACGCCTTGGCGGCATTCAAACGCCCAAAGGGTGCTGCGCGATCGGAACCGTATGCAGCGTCACGATCAACGGTCTCCTGTTGCGCGCCCGAATCGCTGCCACATCCCGCTTCGGCGGACTGCTCGAGCTAGAAAAGCGGCAGCCCAAACGTTTCGTCCAAATCATCACCTACGATGGCACAACCCTTGATCCCCTCGAAATATTCATCCGGGGCCACATGACCAGCGTTGCCCAGACCGCCCAGACCGGATCCGGCTTTGTCGGCGCCAGTTTCCGCGAGATCCCCATGTCATGCCTTGGAGAGGCTCGCCGACTTATCAGCGAAGCCGATCGCGTCGGCCTTGGCGGCGTGCTGGTCGTGGGCAACCCCGGCCAGCCCCTGCTCGATGTTCCCGTCACCCAAGGACGCGTGGGCCTCATCGTGTTCGGAGGCCTCAACCCAATCGCCGCCGTCGTGGAGACCGGCATCGCGGTCACCAGCACCGCCATGTGCGCCTTGTGCGACTATCCCAGCCTTGTCGACGTCGCCCAACTCCCCAATCTCTTTTCCGCCAAAGGCATATCCGTGCGATAGACGTCCGGCGCTTTGGAGAAGGCGCGGTTGACTTACGTGCGGTGCTCGCTAAAAAGACGACGCAACAGATCGGGATCGTTGGCCACTCGGAGCGCCGTCTCCATCTCGATTTCACCGCGCTGGCACAGATTTCTCAAACTGTGTTCCAGGGTGTAAGCGCCAGGAATCGCCGCAAACAGATTGGGGATATGATCCAGCTGGCCGGCGCGGAGGGCGTGGCGGATGGCGTCGTTGGGAATCAACGCCTCGCTCGCCA
>JAKJDA010000415.1 GCA_022706165.1 Candidatus Hydrogenedentota bacterium
CCTGTGTTACGGCGTTGAGTTCAAGGCGGGGCGCGGAGAAGATCGGAATTACGTCGCCCGGGCCTCCGACCCGGGCTATGCTGTTTCGCCCCGTTGGGGCTGCCTGCGCGTTTCTTGACCGCGCAGGCGGCATGTTACAGCACCAAGCGCGACGCCTGAACGTGTGGAAACGCGCGCGAGGCTCCCCGATTCAGCGAGGCCGGGGCTTCGACAAGCTCAGCCACCGGCGCGCTGCCGGGCGGCTTGTCGTCGCAACTCGAAACACGGTCCGCCTCCCCCCTCGGCTTTTCCCCACGGGAAACCCTTGTGTATCCTTATTCGAGCATTTGCGCGTCTTTTTCCGCCCGTTTTTCGGGCTGACATCATCCTTTCACTACTGCTTACCAAGGAGCCATCATGCCAGCGAAGGCCAAAAGCAAACCCAGCAAGGTGCGTGTCGGATTTGTCGGTTCCGGCGGCATCGCCCGTCACTACATGGGCCTGTTCACGAAGAACATGGCGAATGACGTCGAGATAGTCGCCATCTCCGATTCGAGCGACGCCGCGCTTGCGCTCGCGGGCGACCAGTTCAACATCGCCAAGCGGTTCAAGAACTACAAAGACATGCTCAAAATCAAAGAGCTGGACGCGGTGTGCGTCTGCACCCCGAACTACCTGCACGCGCAGCCGACGATTGACGCGCTGGGGGCGGGGAAGCACGTCATTGTGGAAAAACCGATGGCGATGAACGCCACCGAGGCCGCCGCCATGGTGAAGGCCGGCAAAGATAACAAAAAGATTCTTGTGATCGGGTTCCAGTACCGCTACGCACCGGCCGCGCAGGTGATCAAACGCGCCATCGACGAGGGGCAGTTCGGCAAGGTGCTGTTCGCGCGGTGTCAGGCGCTGCGCCGCCGAGGGATCCCCAACTGGGGCGTGTTCACCCGGAAAGACCTTCAGGGCGGCGGTCCCATGATTGATATCGGCGTCCATATCATCGAGGTCGCGCACTACCTCATGGGAAGCCCGAAACCCGTATCGGCCTTCGGCTCGACGTACACCTACATCGGCGACAAAGAAGAGAAGGCCAAGGGCGTTGCCTGCGGGTGGCCCAACTGGGATTACAAGAACTACACGGTGGAAGACCTCGCCGTGGGGCTGATTCGTTTCGACAACGGCGCGACTCTTTCCGTGGAGGCCTCCTTCGCGGCGCATATTGAGAAGGATGTGTTCAGCTTCACCCTGATGGGCGAGAAGGCTGGGGCGCAATTCGAGCCTCTGATGCTGTTCAAGGACGAGGCCGGCGTGATGGTGAACGTCACCCCCACGTATGTGGGTGGACAGGATGGCTTCCTCACCAAGCTGCAGGATTTCATTGAGTGCGTGAAAACCGGGAAGCAGCCGCAGGCACCGGGCGAGCACGGGCTCATGGTGCAGCAGATTCTCGACGGGGTGTACCGCTCCGCAGAAACGGGGAAGGTTGTGACGTTCAAGTAGCGCGCGCGTCACAGCGCGAGTGCGAGCAGGAAACCGCACGTGCCGTCATGGTACGTGCGGTTTTGCGTTGGAAACAGATGCGCCGCTTGGAAAACGAACCAGGAAGAGGGATGAGCAACCGTCATTCCCGCGAAAGCGGGAATCCAATACACTCGCCGGTGCGTCTCGATACAACGAACGCACGGCGTTCGCCACTCGACGACCGGCGGGCTCTGGGATCGAGCAGGTTCGCGACAGGAAGGAATGCCTGCCCCGCCATCATTTCCTCGTCGTCTGGTGGGGCGGACTGCCCATACCGGGGCATGCCACCGCCGTCCGGCCCTGCGAACCGGGCTGGATTATTGCGCGCCGTTGGCGCTTCTTGCCAACGACTATTCCGCGGGTTTCCCATCGTTGTGGCTGCCTCCCAGGAAAAAGGCGACATTCCCGCGCAGGGGGCAATCCAACGCAACGCTGTGGAGGCCTCGGCGAGACCGCCCTGCCCGCGGGTCGGGAACACACGGGGCGCTTGTCCAGCCTGCCTTACTCCGGCGACCCGTCGCTGGAGAGTTCCTTTTCCAGCTCGTCCAAAGGCGGCAGGACGCTGGCAAGGGAAGACCTCACTTTCGGCAGCTCGTTCTGTACTACGTTCCAGACTCGTGGCATGCTCACCGATTCGTAATCATGTATCAGAACGTCGCGAAAGGCCGCCATCATGCGCCACGGAATTTCAGGGAACCGGGCGCGGAACTCCTCCGGAACGCGCTTCGCAGCTTCGCCAATGACCTCGAAATTGCGAATGACAGCATCCTGCACAATTCGCTCTTGAAGGAAACGCGCTCTGTCCCCCTTCGTGTACGCATCTATCTGGTCGATGCATTCCACGATTCTCGCCAGATATGTCCGCACATCCTTCACAACTGCTTCGCCTCTTTGAGTATGCGTCGGTGGAGCAGCCAGTAGATACTGTCATCCCCGACCACGTCCACTTTCCGCTGAAGCAATTCTTCCACATCCCGTTTCAAGGCGATCTGATCGAACAGGTCGCTTTCAGGTGCAAATTCCACTAGCAGGTCGATGTCGCTGTCGGGCCGGGCGTCTCCACGCGCAATTGAACCGAACACGCGAACATTTCGTGCGCGATGCCTCGCGGCGATCCGCAGGATCTCATGCCGTTTTTCGCGAAGTAGCCGTTCGATCTCGTCCATGATTCGGGCCTTTGATAAGTTTCATCAAATATACTAAACGGCACAGCACCTGCCTTCGGTTTCGGAGGCGGCACGGGTAAGACTTGAAAACGCCACGGCTTTTGCCGCATCCTGCGAGGAAGCGCTGCCTGCGCCCGCAGACGAGCGCAACACCGAGACAATTCGGGAGCTTGCGCCCAGCGCGCGGTTCTGGCGTGACGGGCGGGAACCGACCGTTGTATCGAGAGGCCGCGCCGGTGCGTCTCGATACAGCGAACGCGCGGCGTTC
>JAKJDA010000416.1 GCA_022706165.1 Candidatus Hydrogenedentota bacterium
TTTGCCGCACAATCCATAGACCAACACGATGGCATCCACTTCCGGATTGGCCTCGGCCGCGCAGACCCGCTGTTGCAACTCACGCTGCAAAAGCGGCGGGGTCTCGTGCAACCCAAGGGAGACAAATTCGATCATCCTGATGTTGTCCTTGCCTTGCGTGAACTCCCGGACCTCGGACTCAAAAACCGCGCAGGCAATAACAGCTAGTCTGGTTGGGTTGGGCATGATTCCTTCCACAGGGGGGGGGGTTAAACTAACGGGGTATGTATTGGGAATTGAATGCGAATATCGATAGAGCGACAACCCGTCACGTATGTATTTTTTGGGAAATATCATGTATAGATAGAGTAAACCCTCATCTTCGTATTTACATTCGCGATGACACAGTCCTATAGCGAATACACCCCCCCAATATCATGCCCCAACTCTCTGACCTCACCACCGCGGTAGCCGAAGGCAAACGAGCCGAAACCGTGCGCCTAACCCAAGAATTGATCGCTGAAGGAGCGCACCCTTCCACCGTCGTCGAGCAAGGCCTCGTGCCTGGCATGGGCATCGTGGGCGAACGTTTTAAGAACAACGAGATCTTCGTGCCTGAGATGCTAATCGCCGCTCGCGCCATGAAGGAATCGCTCAAGCTGCTCGAACCCATGCTGGCTGATGCCGGGGTGAAACCCAAATATACGGTTGTCGTTGGCACGGTCCAAGGCGACCTGCATGACATCGGCAAGAATCTCATTTCCATGATGTGGCGTGGTGCAGGCTTTAACGTCGTCGACCTCGGCACCAATGTGTCACCAGAAAAGTATTTGGCTGCAGTCCAGGAACACGGCGCGCATCTCGTCGGCCTCTCTGCCCTGCTCACCACCACCATGCCGGCCATGAAGGCCACAGTGCAGCTGCTGCGTAGCGCCAATCTGCCCAACACCAAGATCATGGTCGGCGGTGCGCCCATCACCCAGGCGTTTGCCGACGAAATCGGCGCCGATGGCTATGCTGCCGATGCCGGCACCGCAGTGGAAATTGCCAAGAAATTGGTCGGGGCCACGGCCTAAACCCTCATCCAAGGACCGCGTCGCCTTTGGACGAGGCCGCGCATCGCCGGCAAAAACTGAGTCCCCCTCCCCCATGCCACCTCTCAGCTCCATCCGATCTTTTCTCCCTAAGTGGCGCGGCACATTGACGGATCGCGTGCGTTTTCGACGGCAGATGCACCATCAATCCGTCGACCGTTGTTTCAACATGGAATTCGGTTACTGGGACGACAACTTCAAGCTCTGGCCCATGTTCCGCGACCACGGCATCACCAACAACGAGGATGCCGACCTTTTTCTCAATTTTGACCGCACCGCCACGGTCGGGAGTCCATGGATGCATCCGGTCTTCCCCGTCGAGGAGATCACTCGGCTCGAGTCCACCCGCATCCTGCGCAACGTGGATGGTCTCCTCGCCGAAGTCCCGCTCGATGGCCACGACACCATTCCTCACTTTCTAGAATCCTCGATCAAGACCCCGGCAGACTGGGACCGAATGAAGGCCGAACGGTTCGACCGGCACCATCCCGACCGGCGGGCTGACATCGCGGCCATCCTGCGCCAGCACCCGGCCGATCGCGATTATCCGCTCGGCGTCTGGGTCGGCTCCATGATCGGCAAGGTGCGCGACATGCTCACCGTCGAGGGGTTGGCCTACGCCGTCTACGATTATCCAGAAATGGTCGAAGACATCGTCGAAACCTCCTGCGTCCTGGTGGAAGACTTCCTCGACGAAGTGCTGCCACGGATACAGTTCGACTACGCCAGCGGGTGGGAGGACATCTGCTACAAAAACGGGCCGCTCGTCTCGATTGATTTCTTCCGCGATATCGTCGTGCCCCGCTACCAGCGCATCAGCGCCAAACTGCGGGCCCACGGCATCGACATTTGGTGGATCGATTGCGACGGCGATGTCCGCCATCTCATCCCCTACTTCCTGGCCGGCGGGGTAAACACGATGTTTCCCTGGGAAGTCAACGGTTCGGGCCACCCCGGCGAATCCCTTGATCGCTGGGGTCCCGAGCTGCGTATCATGGGCGGCGTGGACAAGATGGTCCTCGGGCGCACGCGGTCCGAAATTCGCCAATGGCTTGAATCCCTCGCCCCCTACGTCGCCCGCGGTGGTTTCATTCCGTTCTGCGACCATCGCTGCCCGCCCAACGTCGACCCCGACGACTACCTCTATTACCTGAAGTTGAAGGAGGATCTCTTCGGGATGCGCGCTTGAGCCGACGCCGTTTCACCCATGACTTCGCGTGAAAAAGTCCGTCTGGCATTGGCGCATCAATCCGGCCCGGTGCCAGTGGATTTCGGCAGCACCGGACTCACCGGACTGCATGTGAGCTGCGTGGCCGCGCTGCCCGAGCACTACGGATTGCCGCTGCACCCGGTCAAAGTCTGCGAGCCCTACCAAATGCTCGGTGAAGTCGAGGATGACCTCGCTCAAGCTCTGGGCTCGGACTGCATCGGGGCCAACGACCGCGGCACGATGTTTGGCTTTCCCAAGGAAAACTGGCGCGAGTGGAAAACCCCTTGGGGTCAGATTGTCCTCATGCCCGGTGAGTTTCGCACCAAGGAACCTCCCTCGGGCGATGTCTATGTCTTTCCCCAGGGCGACACCTCCGTCCCGCCCAGCGGACACATGCCTGCCACCGGTTACTTTTTCGACGCCATCATCCGGCAGGACCCCATTGACGAAGACAGTCTCAACCCCGCCGACAATTGCGAGGAATTCAAGCTGCTCAGCGCGGACGATATCGCCCACTGGAAGCGCGAGTTCGCGCGGATTCAGGGCGACCCACGCGCAGTCGTTTCAGGCATCGGTGGCACTGGCTTTGGCGACATCGCCCTCGTGCCTGCGGCATTCCTGAAGCACCCGAAAGGCA
>JAKJDA010000417.1 GCA_022706165.1 Candidatus Hydrogenedentota bacterium
CGGGGTGACGTGGGTTGTTCCATCCACATGCGTTGACCTCTGTTTTGGTTGTGATGCGGCGATTTCTTTTCCGCGCGCCTGTCAAAAAAACCGCGGCGATTGCAGCGTGCAGGGGGCTGGGTCGTCGCTGTTTCGTTTCCTGCATGGGGGGGAGAGGCGCGATGCCGCATGGCATGCCGTGTTGTTTTCGCGCCGCAGCAGGGCGCGCATGATGACCTCGCCGCTGTCGTGGACTATGGTTGCGGCGGCGCAGGGGGCGTCGGGGCCGCAATCCTCAAGGCCCAATAGCACTCGCAACACCGCTTGAATGGACTTTAGGCGCTGTTCGGAGCATGCCTCGGGAGCGTTTGGGTCGATGGCCAGAATTTCGGCGGCGGTTCTGCCCTGAAATGGATCCGGCGCGCCGGACGATCGTGATGCGCCGCATGCGCACGAATCGCCATCCAGGGCATATCGGACGATTCGATCGCGATCATCCAATGCGATCTCGATGTATTCTGTCGCGTGTTGCATGGAAGTCCTGTTCGTGTTTACCCGGTTGTCGCGGCCTTGTCGACCTTCGCTGCCAGGATGAAATCGCTTAACGTCAGGCCGGCGATCTTATGCGTCCAAATCTGAACGGTCAACCGTCCATAGCCGACGTGCAGATCCGGATGGTGTCCCTCCTGCTCGGCGATCTCTCCGATCCGATCCGCGAAGCGGAGCGCATTCGCGAAATCGGGGAAATGGAATATCCGTTCAAGGCGACGTTCTTCGACTATTTTCCATTCCGGCGAGAGTTGTTGCAAAAACGCCTTCGCGGCGCCGAGGGCCATCGGCGGCACATCGCCTTTACAGGGGATGCATCGCTTGTCGGAAAGAGGTTCTTCAGGTGGCGTCATGGCATGTCTCCTGGCAAATAACTGGGCGATCGCATGGATCGCGGCGGCGTTCCGTGGCGTTCCGTTGCTTGTCGCCGCTCCGCGTGTTTGTGCGAATGGGGATCATATTGCCATATTTCTCCATTCGAAATCGTCAAGATGGTCGGAGCATGGGCCGTTTGTCGCGAAGACGATGCTGAAGTCGGCGCGAGCGGATCGGCGCGTGAGGCGGGCGATGATGGCGTTTTCGCCTTGGTTAAGGGTGATGCCGGAGACGTGAACGTTTTCGGCGGTCCACCAGTCGACGGTGTCGCGGCGGGCGATTTCTCGCCCGTTAAGCCATACGGAGAAGGCGTCGGTGTGGCCAATAAGCGCGGTGACGGTTCGTTCCTCGGGGCAGTAGAAGCGGCGCACGGCGTAGACCACGCAAGGTCCTTGAAAGCCGACGAGGTCGTTCACGGCAAAGCGGTCTTCATAGAGGTTGACGCGCCGCGCTTCCTTGCGCGGGTCGTTTGCGATAGGCGGCCCGAGCAGTTCGTCGGGGGACATGTATTCGCGGTGCAAATTTGCGACTGTGTTGAGATGATAGGTTCGGACGCGGTCGTGCGTGGCGTCGATCGTGTCGGCTTGGCAGTGCGCGCCGTAGTGTTCGCCGGGTTTGAGCGGCGGCACGTCCACGATGTTCTCCCAGAACGGGCCGAAGGCCTCCCACACTGCCGCGCCAATCATGCCGAACGGGTGCGTGATCGTTGCGCCCTGATCCTGGTGAAACTCGGCGTATAGCGTGTTGCGCTCTGCCAGCATGGGCGTGTTCGCGGGCACGAGAATCTCGATCGGGCATGTGATGTCGTGGCCGGGATCGGCGTCCAGCCCCTCGAACGCATCGGGCGTGATGCGCCAATCGCGCGGCCCGCGCAGCATCAGCCGCCCCGTAAGGTTGCGACCGGTGCGGTTTGTGACGTGAATCGTCACGCGGCGCGTGTCGCCTAGCCCAATCGCGGGGAAACCGTGGTAATCGACGGATATCGTGTGCGTCGGCGGTGCGTCGATGGTGAGTGGCGGCAGTTTGGGCGCTTCCGTCAACGCGATATCGGTGTTGACGGTTTTCGCGAAATGCACGCCCATGCGGCAGGTGTCTTCGGCGAGATCGAAGACCTTGTTTGACCGCCGTTTCGCGTCGACGCCCAGCACGAAGACAGCGTCGCCGAAGCCGTAACGCTTCATCATCGCGTCCGCGCCCTCGATGATGCCGAGCAGCGCGCCCGCCGTCGCGCACGTGCAGTCCGTATCGAAGCCCGCGTTTACGCCGATCATGCTTGTCTCGATGAGGTCGCCCATGCCGTAGTGCAGCGCGACGATCGTGATGCCGATGTTCTGAAAGAGGTTTGTGCAATCGGCATGTCCGTACTCGCGGATGATGCGCGCACGCACGATGCGCCAGTCGCTTTCTTGCGCGCACCATCGGCGCGTGTCGCCAATTAGCCGTGCGATGCGGCTCTTTGCGGGGATCTGCGCGAGGCCGATGTCGTAGAGGTGTTCGAGGTCGTGTTCAAAAAACGCCGCGGCCTCGACGGCTGCCAGGAAACGCTCGCCGTAGACCGATTCGCCTTGATGATCCAGGATGGCGTCTTTTTCGGCATAGGTCGCGGCGAGCGAAGGGTTGCCCGGCGCGATACAGGCCCAGATTTCGGAGCGGATCGGACTGCCCATGCCCTCGAGGTAGTACGCGTTGTTGAAGGCGCCGCTGGCGGGGGGATGAATGCCGCGGCGGTAATTTTTTTTGAAGATGGCGTACTCGCCAGGGGCATATGGACAGCGCGTTGCGAACGCCTCGGCGAGATCGGCGGAGGTGACGTGTTCCCCTTTGCGCTCGAGCACGTCCAGCCAGAGGACCTGGAGGTCGAGGTCGTCGTTCGGCAGCATGCTTTCGATCATCGATGGCGTGTACGGGACGTTCATCAACTGCTTCATGCCTTCGTACGGCGCGCCTATGGTGCCGGCGATGCACTTGCCCAGCCAACAGCCCCACACACGGTCCAGATATTCGCGG
>JAKJDA010000418.1 GCA_022706165.1 Candidatus Hydrogenedentota bacterium
GCCTGCGTGGGAATCCATGTTGCCAACAACACACCACAATCCCGCCAGGAACAGAAAAGTGGCGTTCTGACGCCGTGCCTGCATCATCCATTTCCTCCCGATAGCGTTCGTCCCTGCTTTGACGATACAACACCGGATGCGCCTCGTCAAGAACTGCACGAACCTCTCCGTATTCCTGCCCTTCTGAAATCCATCCGCGGCGTTTCATCTCGCTACGATGACTGTTTCAGGCTGAAACGTCGCGCCGATCCAACCCGCAAAACACGCCCAAAATGAGCATGGCGCGCAAGTTGCTCCCGTTAGGGATGAAAGAAACTATCGGTGCAGACTAAAAGGAGTTGAAGTCGAATGAAACTGGACAAACTGACCATCAAAGCTCAGGAGGCCCTTTCGGAAGCAATGGATGCCGCATCTTAGGCAGGGCACCCGGAGATCACGAGTCTTCACATGCTCGCTGCGCTGCTCGCACAAGAGAAAGGCGTGGTGGGGTCATTATTGCAACGCTTGGGAATATCCAGCGCTTCGCTCGAAAACGAGATTCGCCATCGCCTTACGTCATTGCCCCGCATCTCCGGAAGCGCGGCCCAGCCAACCCTTGGGGCGCAGGCGAGCCGCGTGATCGAGGCGGCTTGGAAGGCGGCGCAGACTTTGCACGACGAGTACCTGGGCACGGAACATCTGTTTCTAGGAATGCTGGACGTGCGCTCCGACCCCGCCGGAGAAGCGCTGCGCGCCACCGGCATTATGCGCGAGCAGGCGCTGGCCGCGCTCAAGGAAATTCGCGGCAATCAACGCGTCACCGATCCGAACGCGGAGGAAACGTATGATGCGCTCGCGAAATTCAGTCGTGATCTCACGCAATTGGCGCGCGCGGGCAAGCTTGATCCCGTCATCGGGCGCGACGAGGAAATCCGCCGCGTTATTCAGGTGCTATCGCGCCGCACGAAAAACAACCCGGTGCTGATCGGAGAACCGGGAGTGGGGAAGACGGCTATCGTCGAAGGACTGGCCCAACGTGTCGTCGCCGGAGACGTGCCAGAAGGACTGAAGAACAAGCGCGTTGCCGTGCTTGACCTGGGCGCGTTGATCGCGGGCGCGAAGTTTCGCGGCGAGTTTGAAGACCGGCTAAAAGCGGTGCTGCGCGAGGTGCAGTCGGCGGACGGCAGCATCATCCTTTTCATCGACGAACTGCATACGCTTGTGGGCGCGGGCGCGGCGGAAGGATCGATGGACGCCTCGAACATGCTCAAACCGGCGCTTGCGCGCGGGGAATTGCACTGCATCGGCGCGACCACGCTCGATGAATACCGCAAACACATCGAGAAGGACGCCGCGCTGGAACGGCGGTTTCAGCCGGTCATGGTGGGCGAGCCGGATGTCGAGAGCACGATCGCCATTTTGCGCGGACTGAAGGAACGCTATGAAGTGCATCACGGCGTGCGTATCGAGGATGCGGCCCTGGTCGCGGCGGCGGTGTTGAGTCACCGCTACATCTCAGACCGCTTCTTGCCCGACAAGGCCATCGATTTGGTCGATGAGGCGTCTTCGCGGCTGCGCATCGAGATCGACAGCATGCCGTATGAGATCGACGTGCTGGACCGGCGCATACGCCAGCTCGAAATCGAACACTTGGCCCTCAAAAAAGAGACCAACAAGGCGGGACTCGAAGAACGCGAAGGCATCGAGCGCGAACTCGCCAATCTCCGCGAGGAGCTGAATGAGAAGAAAAGCAAGTGGAAAGCGGAAAAGGACGCCATTGACGCAATCCGCAAGACTTCGGAAGAGATCGAGCAGGCCCGCCGCGAGAGCGAGATCGCGGAACGCGCAGGAAACCTGACCCGGGTGGCGGAGATTCGCTACGGCACGTTGAACGAGTTGCAGCGAAACCTCGACGGGCTGAAGGAGAAGTTCGCCGAACTCCAAAAGCAGGGCAGTTTTCTAAAGGAGGAAGTCACCGAAGAGCAGATCGCGAAGATTGTGTCGAACTGGACGCATATTCCCGTCGAGAGGATGCTCGAGGGCGAGATGCAGCGTTTGCTCGAAATGGAGAAACGACTCGGCGAGCGCGTTATCGGACAGGAAGAGGGGATTCGGGTCGTTTCGGATGCGGTGCGCCGGGCGCGCGCAGGACTCAAGGAACCGGACCGGCCGATCGGCTCGTTCATTTTCCTCGGGCCAACGGGCGTCGGAAAGACCGAACTCGCCCGGTCTCTGGCGGCGCTGCTGTTCGACGACGAAAACGCGATGGTGCGGATCGACATGTCGGAGTATATGGAGAAGCACGCGGTGTCGCGCTTGATCGGCGCGCCGCCCGGATACGTCGGCTATGACGAGGGGGGGCAGTTGACTGAGGCAGTGCGGCGGCGTCCGTATGCTGTCGTGTTGTTCGACGAAATTGAGAAGGCGCATGCCGACGTGTTCCATGTGCTGCTGCAGTTGCTGGACGATGGGCGCCTAACCGATGGACAGGGGCGCACGGTGGACTTCAAGAACACGGTTGTCATCATGACCTCGAACCTTGGGGGCGAGGTGTTCCTGAACCGCGCCGGAAGCGAGACCGAACAAGCAGGAGAGGTGATGGCGATCTTGCGTCAGCACTTCCGTCCGGAGTTCCTGAATCGCGATGTCGTGGTGTTTCATCCACTGCGGCGCGAGCACATTCGGCAAATCGTCGACGTGCAACTAAAACGGCTTGCCAAGCGGCTTGAAGAAAAACGAGTGACGATCGATTTGAGCGATGCCGCCCGTGAGCGCCTCGCCGAATTGGGGTACGACCCGGTATACGGCGCGCGTCCGCTCAAGCGGGTCATCCAACGCGAAGTCCTCGACAAGCTCGCTTTGGAGATATTACAGGGCAAAATACACGAGGGCGACCATGTCGTGGCGGATGTCCGAGGCGGC
>JAKJDA010000419.1 GCA_022706165.1 Candidatus Hydrogenedentota bacterium
GCGCCGAGTTCGACGCGTCCGACGTCCCTGACGCGGGTAACATCGCCGTTGTTCCCGGTCTTGACGATGACCTTTTCAAATTCCTTGGTATCGTCGAGCCGTCCGTTGATATTCAGGGTGTACTGAAACGCCTGCCCGGGCGGAGCCGGCGGCATACCGACCTGGCCTGCCGTGACCTGTTGGCTTTGCTGCTGGATAGCCTGAATGACATCCTGCGGCATCAGCGATAGCGCCTGCAGTTTGTTCGGATCGAGCCAGACCCGCATCGAATACTGACCAGCGCCGAAGACCGTCACGTTTCCGACACCCGGAAGCCGCGATAGCTCGTCCTTGATGTTGATGGTCGCGTAGTTGCTCAAATACAGACTGTCGTATGTTGAATTTGGTGAGGTCAGCGTCACGAACAGAAGGATCGCCGTCGACTTCTTCTGAACTGTGACTCCCTGCGTTTGAACTGACTGGGGCAGTGACGAAAGCGCGCTGGAAACCCTGTTTTGTACCAGGACCTGTGCAAAGTTGAGATCCGTACCGATCTTGAATGTCACGGTCAGTGAATAGCTGCCATCGGCGCCGCTATAGGACTGCATGTAGAGCATGTCCTCGACGCCGTTCACTTGCTGTTCGATGGGC
This sequence comes from Candidatus Hydrogenedentota bacterium, assembly GCA_022706165.1. GTDB lineage: Bacteria > Hydrogenedentota > Hydrogenedentia > Hydrogenedentales > SLHB01 > JAKJDA01. The sequence goes on from JAKJDA010000419.1 coordinate 631, forward strand.
AGTGCAACGGTGTCAATCACTGTTTTTGCGCTGGCGCCCGGATATCGCGTGGTGACCTGCACGGTTGGCGGGACTACGTTCGGATACTGCGCGACGGCAAGCCCAAACAGCGCAACGGCGCCGATCAGGATCATCAGGATGGCGATGACATTGGATAGAACCGGCCGCTCGATGAAGAATTTCGAGATCATGGCCTCGTCCTATTTCTCGGCTGCGGGAGGTCGTCCGATTTTCTGCAATTGCGGGTCGACCTTTTGCCCAGGAATCGCACGCAACAGGCCTGCGATGACGACACGGTCATTCGGCTTCAGGCCGCTCTCGATTACGCGCAAATCACCGTCCAGAGGTCCGGTCGTCACCTTGCGCTGTTCGACAACGTTCTCATTGTTGACCACAAGAACATAGCGGCCGCCCTGATCGCTCCCCAATGCAACGTCGGGGACGAGCAGGGCATCTTTCTGCTCATCGAGCGGGACACGAACGCGCACAAAGTATCCCGGCAGCAGGACACGATCTGCATTTGACAAAATGCCGCGTACGGCAAGGGTTCCGGTGGACTGATTGATCGTCGATGCGGCGTAGTTAAGCTTTCCGCGATGAGGAAATCCGCTTTCTGTCTGAAGTCCGATCTCAATCGGAGTTTCCTTAAGGTCTTGCGAAGTTAAGCCCTTTTTCAACGCGGCTGCGCGTATCCGCAAAACGTCCTGTTCACTGATATTGAAATTCACGTAAATAGGGTCGAGTTGAACAATGGTCGACAGTTGCGTGGGAGAAGATGCGCCGACCAGTTCGCCCACAGAGACAAGACGTGCACTCACCACGCCGTCGAACGGTGCCACGACGTGAGTGTAGCTGTAGTTGACGGCAGCAATCTTGGTATTGACCTGCGCTTGTTGCAGATTGGCTTGCGCGTTATCCCGTGACGATGTGGATTGATCGAGGGTCGCTTGCGACACGACCTGTCGTGTAACCAAATCCGATTGACGCTTGAAGTCGGATTCGGCCTGCCTCAGCGAAGCTTGAGCGCCAGCTTCGGCAGCTTGCGCCTGCTCAAGCTTCAATTTGTAGGTGTCGGGCTCGATTGTGAACAGCGCCGTACCTTGCTTTACGAAGGCGCCATCCGTGTAAGAGATGGATTGAAGAAAACCCTGCACGCGAGCGACTAGATCAACGCTGTTGATGGCGGTGGTGTTGCCAGTCGCTGTAAGAAATCGCGTTACGGTGCGTTGCACAGGCGTGCTGACATCGACCTTTGCCGGAGGAGGCTGAACAAAAGTATTTTGTTCGCAGGCAGTTAGCGCGAAAAGCGCCAATGTTGCGAGCAAAACTCGCGGCGCCGTGTGTGCTTTGCACCTAAAAATGGCGATCGGTGCCGTATGCAATATAGGACACGCAGGCTTCATTCAGACGCCTCGTCTCAAATTTGAGCGGAAACAAAAAGAGCGTCCGCGATATATGGATAGCAACAATCCGCTTGCGGCGGAACTCAAAAGCGAAAATGATAGCGACGAAGAGTATTCTGAGAAATTTTATTGCATTTTAATTGCAGAGGCCGGATCGGCAACGGGAAGCAACGAATATACAATAAGGAATTTTGCAATGAACGCGTTGGAACGTGTCGTGGGGCTTTTGGCTTTGGCGGCGACGGTCGTTTTTGTTGCTCCTTCTTCCGCACAGCAGCCAACCGATGAACAGCGAAATGCAATTCGCTCGGCATGTCGCTCAGATTACGAAGCCAATTGCGCGAGCGTGCCTCCGGGTGGTGCGGCTTCGCTGCAGTGCCTGCAGAAAAATATGTCAAAGCTTTCCGGTGCCTGCAAGCAGGCGGTGAATGCCATCGAGCCGGCGCCCGCTGCCACGCCGAAAGCTGAGACAACGACAGCTCCCGCGCCGGCGGCCCCGGCGCCGGCAAAGGCTGCGGCTCCAGCGGCCGCGCCCAAAGCGGTGACACCCCAGAAGCCGACGGACGCGCAGACCGCTGCCATCCGGAGTGCTTGTCGGTCGGACTATCAGAAGAACTGTGCAAGCGTGCCGCCCGGCGGCGCGGCTTCATTGCAATGCCTGCAAAAAAGCATGTCGAAATTGTCGCCAAGCTGTCAGAAGGCAGTGAGTGCCGTGGGCGGAAGCGGGACTGCAAGTACTCCGGCGGCAACGACGGCTGCGCCTGCGGCCGATGCACCGCCGCCTGCGCCTTTGGTGCTGCGGCCCATGCGGCCGCGTGAGGAGTTGTTTGTGCTCCGATCAGCATGCGGCGTGGATGTTCGCGCG
>JAKJDA010000041.1:0-350 GCA_022706165.1 Candidatus Hydrogenedentota bacterium
ACTCTTTCGATATGAAGCGATGTCATCGATGCGGCCGGGAATGGGCGGCAGAAAAAAAACAGCCGGGGGTGAAAGATTTTTGCGACGGTTGTTCGGCGTATCTGCATTGTTGTCTGAATTGCCGTCACTACGATCCCGCCAAGCATAACCAATGCGCCATTGGCACGACGGAGTGGGTGGGCGACAAAGCCGGGGCGAATTTTTGCGACGAGTTCGAGTTTCGGGATGCCGGCGCCGCCCAAGCCGACGCGGGCGAGAGCGAGAAAGCCAGAAACGCGATCGAAACGCTTTTGGGGCCGAGTGCCGCCCGCGCCGAGGCCGATCGCCTCGATCGCTTCAAGGGATTATTG
>JAKJDA010000041.1:398-12818 GCA_022706165.1 Candidatus Hydrogenedentota bacterium
CCGCCGCAATGATCGCCGCGGGGAGGTGTCTCCTCGGGAAACCGAAGGGAGACAGGGGGAGGCGGCATGGTTTCCTGGAGAGACCGTTTTGACACGCACAGTTGCGCGATTTGGGCCGTAGTGGCGGCGAGCCTCGCGGTCGCCTGGTTTCTATACCCGCGCCCCACACAGCACACAGCCCGACAGGACGCGGTTGAACTCACGATGTGGCTGCCGCCGGAGCCAACGCTCTTCGATTCGTTCAAGCCGCTCATCGAGGACTTCGAGAAACAACATCCCGAGTATCGCGTCCGCATGGGCTCGGTCACTGCGCGCGATGCCACGGGCGATCCGACCCGTTTTTTGCTGGGCGTGGCAGGCGGCGTGCCGCCGGACTTGATCTACTTCGATCGGTTCGCCGTGGTGGAATGGGCGAGCCGGGGCGCGTTCGCTGATCTGACGCCGTACATCAACCGGGACCAAGATCTGCCGGACGGCATTCGCGAAGAGAATTTTTATCCTGTCGCCTGGCAGGAGGCCTTATTCGGGGGCAAGAACTACGCCATCGCCAACAACGTCGACACGCGCGCCTTGTATTACCTCGAAGACCCCTTGATCCGCGCGGGGTGCGTGTACAAAACCGACGATCCGGAGGTGCAATCGGGCCAAGCGCGGGCCGGCGATGCGCGCCCCCCTAAAACGTGGGAAGAGATGTGTCGCAAGCGCCTGCATGCATCGGGCCAGGCGTCCGCCGACGGCACGGTCCGCCTTGCTGATCTCGTGCGTCGCTCTGCGGTGAACGTCGAGGCGCCGCAGGACGCCAAGCCCGACCTGAAGGCCGCCGGGGTGCGTGAAGGCGATGTCGTCGCGCTGGTATCGGGGGCGAACGTGTTCCGAGGGCGCATTCGCTCGGTCGCCGGCAACGATGCCTTCCACATCGACTTGGAGCGCGATCAACGACCGGGCGCGCGGTCGCTGCCGGCGGCGTTTGTCGGCGGATGCGAAGTGAAGGTCTATGATCAGGACAGTTATGTGTGCCGTCTGACGCGTTACGATCCGCAGACGGGCCAGATCAGCGCGCTGGGCTTCATTCCCATGTTCGGCAACAGTTGGCTGTATATGTTCGGTTGGCAAAACGGCGGCGAGTTCATGAGCCCGGACATGACGCAGTGCACCCTTGATCACCCGGGGATCATCGAAGCGTTGCAGTGGCTGACGGACACGTACGACGCGATGGGCGGCTTCCAGCCCGTGACGGTGTTTCAGAAGACGGCGATGAGCGGAGGCATGGACCCCTTCATCGTGGGGCGCGTGGCCATGCGCATCGACACAAGCCTCCTGATCTCGACGGTGATGTCCTTCAAGCCGGAATTGCGGTTCCGGGCTGTCGCCGCGCCCATCCCCGAAAAACGCCTCGCCGCCGGCGCCAAACCCCTCGGATGGACCGGCGGCTGGTCCTATGCGATTCCCGCTACGGCGAAGCAGCAGGAAGGCGCGTGGATACTCCTGCGGCACTTGTGCTCGATCGAAGCGAACAAACTGCAGTTCCAGTATCGCGCGACCATGAACCGAGCGCGCGGCCTTCCGTTCTTTCCGGACATGCACCCAGACAAACGGATCATGGCGTGGATCCGGGAAACCTACGTCGATGGCAATCCCGCCGTGTCCCCGGCCATGCAGCGGGCGTTTGGCGTATTTGAGGCGCTGCTGCCGAACAGCCGCTACCGTCCCGTCACCCCGGTTGGCCAGAAACTGTGGAGCGAGCATGTCCGTGCGGCGGAGACCGCGTTGAACCACGTCAAGCAGCCGTACGACGCGCTGAACTATGGCAAGCGGCAAGTCCAGGATACGCTCGATCGCTTCCTGAATCCGCCGCAAGGCGCGTTGGTGCATTGGTCCGCGCTGATCGCCGCGTACGCGATCGGGACGGCGGCCCTGTTCGGCGGGATGGCGTGGCGGCAAGAACGCAAGCGCCGGGAGGCGGGCGGCAAACGGGGGGCATGGATCGACGGGTATGTGGCGGCAAGCCCGTGGCTGATCGGATTCATCGTGTTTGGCGCGGGGCCGATTCTGTTTTCGATCATCATCAGTTTTTGCCAATACGACGTGCTCAACCCGGCGCGCTTCGTGGGATTCGACAATTACGTCTCCTTGTTGGGCCGGCATTACGACGATGTCATCGGCGCGATGGTCTGGAACGACCCTGTGTTTTGGAAGAGTCTGGGGAATACGCTGTTCATGGTGATCGGCGCGCCTCTCGGGATTGCGCTGGGGCTCGCGATTGCCTTGCTGCTCGACACAAAAGTCCGCGGACTGCACATCTACCGCACCATCTACTACCTGCCCGCGATCGTGCCGGCAGTCGCCAGCTTTATTCTGTGGCTGTGGATTCTCGATCCCACCCGCGGCATGCTCAACCAAGCCTTGGCGGCGTTCGGCGTTCACAATCCGCCGAATTGGCTGCAGGATCCCCTGTGGGCGAAGCCCGCGCTCATTCTTATGGGTCTGTGGGGCGTGGGCGCGGGGATGATCATTTGGCTGGCGGGCCTCAAGGACATCCCCGAATCCCTCTACGAGGCCGCCGAAATCGACGGAGCCAATCGCGTGCGGCGGTTTATTCACATCACCATCCCGCTGCTCAGCCCCTACATTTTCTTCAACCTGATCATGGGATTGATCGGCGCGTTTCAGGTGTTCGAGGCCGCCTTCATCATGACCGACGGCGGCCCCGCCGACGCGACGCTATTCTACGCGTATAAACTGTTCAACGAAGCTTTCCGCTTCTTGAACATGGGCGTCGCCAGCGCCATGGCCTGGCTGCTGTTCATCGTCGTATTGTTGATTACGCTCCTTCAACTCTGGCTCGGCAAGAAGTGGGTGCATTACGGCGGCTAGCCGCAGAATTGCAGACAAGATCAAGATGAGATTTTGGACAGGATTGACAGGATTCGGATTCGGAGAGGAACAAGACTTCTTCTCTCTTGAATCCTGTCAATCCAGTCAAAAAATCCCTATCGAAGAAGCAATTGCGCGTTGCGTATGCACGGAGGGGAACCGGTGGCGCTGAAATCTCTATCCGCTTTTGAACGCATCCTTACCCATGCGATTCTTATGGCGGGATGCGCGGTGTTTGCGTTTCCATTTGTCTGGATGCTGAGCACCAGCGCGAAGGCGCCGCGCGAAATGGCGATCGATCGCATCCAACTGTTGCCGCAGAACGCGTACACGCAGGACGTTTCGCCGTATGTCGATGCGCGCGAATTCGACGCGCCCCAGCGCCCGGACGGCGTGCCCAAAGACGTGTGGGCGGCGTGCGAGCCGGAGTTGCGCGCCTATCTCGAAGCGGTGGTCGCCGCGTGGAAGCCTGAAACCGTCGGCGCGTCGGAGAATAGCGCGCCGCCGGCCATTCCCGATGCCGACGTCTACCGCGAGGCGATGATCAATGGCTTGTTCGAACGCCTTTCGACCCAGCTCAGCGACGACGCCCGGCAAACAGCCATCGCCGAAGAACGGCGTCTGCGCGAAGCGGCGGGACGCGTCGACACGGGAATCTCCGAATTGGCGACCGCGCTCAGTCCGGAAGCCGTGAACGCCGGCAAGCAGGCCGTGTGCGACAACGCGAAGACGCTAATCAACGAAGACACGTTGCGCGACGTCTTCGACCAATGCTACCGGAGGTTCTGTCTCGGCCTGATGCGCGTTCTGACGCAAGATTACCGGAACGTTCCTTTCTACTCCGGCAACGAATGGGAGACCGCCGAGTCCGGCCTTGCCGCACTCGCGCCGCGCAGCGAAAAAGGCCAGCCCCTGCAAGAAGCGCGGCTCGATTTCTCGCGCAGCCAGGACCCGGCCTCCTTTTTCCTCGCGCCCGACCTTGCCGGACCGGGCCTGAAACCCGGAGACATCAAACGCTTGTATGTGTCGTTTCGGGGCGATGCGGCGTGGGCGCGCATCGCATTCAGCGTCATTCGCGACGGCCAGATGTATCGCACGCGCGACGCCGCATATCTTTACGAGCGCGACTGGTTCGAGCAGGAACTCATCTGGCCGCAGGACGACGCCGACCCCTATGCTCGCCGGACGTTCATGGTCCTCGAGCCTGCCGGTCCCGCGCCCGCCGGGTCGCCGCCGTTTTCCGTCACGGTCAGCCTCACCCCAAACACCCCCGTGGGCGCATGGGCGGCCAAACTCTTGCGCAACTATCGCCTCGCCTTCAACGAAGTGCCCTACGCGCATTACGTCATGACCAGTTTCTCGCTGGCGATCCTCACGATTTTGCTGGCGATTTTCTCGTGCACGCTATCGGGCTATGCGTTCGCGCGGCTCGATTGGCCCGGACGCGACCTTTGTTTCGGCATTCTGCTCGCCACGATGATGATCCCGCCGCAAGTCACGATGATCCCCAGTTTCCTCGTGATGCGCCACCTCGGCTGGTACAACACCCTCTTGCCGATCTGGGCGCCGTCCGCGTTCGGGTCCGCGTTCTTTATTTTTCTGGTCCGCCAATTCCTCAAGAACGTCCCCAGGGACCTCGAAGAGGCCGCCCGGATGGACGGCTGCGGATTCCTGCGCGTCTACTGGCACGTCATGTTGCCGCTCGTGAAGCCGACGATTGCCACGATCGCGATCTTCACCTTCATGGGCAGTTGGAACAATTTCATGGGCCCGCTCATTTTTGTCAACGACGAACGCCTCTTCCCGCTTGCGCTCGGGCTGTTTAAATTCAACCTCCGCAGCGGCGGCGACGTCGGCCTCATGATGGCCGGCGCCTTCCTCATGACCCTCCCCATCATCGCCCTCTTCTTCTTCGTCCAACGCTACTTCATCCAGGGCATCAGCCTGACGGGCACGAAGGAATAAGCAGCCTCGAGGCGCGACTTGTCGCCGGCATGCCTGCGAGAATGCCCTTACAACAGGGCCTGCGCATGGAGCATGCGGCCATGGCGGTCCAAAAACCGTTTGCGCAGGAGGTGCGGTCCCTCCTGCGCAAAACCAATCACGCTGTTGCTCTGGCGAAACGCGGTTGCGCTTCGTTATTTCTCGCCCGGCTTTGGCCCCCCGAAACAGTAGTGGGATGACAATGGCGGAGATGGGCAATCCGATGAACAACGGATCGACATTGCTCCACGTCACGCTCCATCCTTCGGGCACCAGCGTCGCCTTGCCAAAAAGGGCCTTGCAGATGCCGACGCCTCCGGCGGTCTTGCCGTTGACGAAGAGAAGCCAGAATGTGCTGACGGCGAATCCGACCAATACCGACGAGATGGCCGCGGCGCGACTCATGCGTTTCCAGAACAGGCCGGCAATGAAGACCGGCAGGAACGACGCGGCGCACATGCCGAAGAACACCGCCGTGGCGATGGCGATGATGTTGTCGCCCGCGATTTTGCCCAGCACGAGCGCCACGATGAGACCGACGCCAACGCCCAGACGGGTGACGGTGATGCTGCCCTTGGTGTTTTATGGGTGAATTGCTCGCACACGTCGCGACCGATCGCCGTTCCGATGGTGTGGAACTGGCTCGACAAGGTGCTCATGGCCGCCGAAAGCAAGGCCAACAGAAACACCACGCCAAACCAGCGAGGCATGGCGCTCGCCACGTACGTGGGAACGATGCTGTCCACGTTGCCTTGCATCGCGGTGGCGTTGGTGACGCTGCGCGCGATCGAGATGAGACCGGGCCGCACGATGTCGAGTCCGTTCGGTCCCGCGCCCCGTTCGATTTTCATCGCGGGCGTCGCGAGAACATAGTGGGGAAGCGTGGCGGCGCTCTCCCAAGGCAGCCGGTAACTAACAAACGCCTTGGCGCGGGCCTTCACGTCCTCCGGGGCGTTCGCGTCGACCGGCTTGAGCTTGGCCTTTCCGTCGGGGCCGGGATCGAACATGGCCTTTTCATCCAGGATTTGGCAGACGATGGCCTCTTTTTGCGCGAAGTAGACGTTGGACAGGGCGCCGATCGTGAACGCGACGCCGGTCATGAGAAGGATGAATACGCCGCCTACGGGGACGGCCCGATTGAGAGCCTGCTGGGATTTGACCGTCATGAAGCGCACGATGAGCTGGGGCTGAGCCAACACGCCGATGCCCACGCCCATGATGATGGTGCTGACCATGATCCACCAAAGGTCGTATTGATCGGGGGGACGCGGCGCCGCCGGGCCCGGCATGGGAACGCTGGACCAGCCGAATAGCGGCATGGAGGTCCAGCCCTGATGTCCCATCGCTTGAAGGGGCTTGGGAACGCTGCCGCCCATGTCCGTCAACGCCTGGTGCGCCGCGACAATGCCGCCGAGTTCGGCGTAGCAGCCGATCACGAGGATGGTCATGCCGAAAATCATGATGACGGCCTGGAGGGCGTCTGTCAGCATGACGCCTTTGAGTCCTCCGGGGATGACGTAGGCCGCCACGATAAGCGCGAAGATGTAGAGCGCAATGTCGGGGCTGACGTGGAAGGCCGTCGCGATGAACTCCGCGCCGCCCTTCATGACGGCCATGGCATACAGCGGCATGAACACGAAGATGACAAGCGCCGAGAAAATGTGCAGGAACTTGCTATCGAAACGCTTTCCGAGAAACTCGGGGAAAGTGTGCACGTCCAGGTGATGGCCCATGCGGCGCGCGCGCCCGCCGAAAAAGACGAAGGCGATGAAAATGCCCACGAAGATGTTCAAGACCGTGAGCCAGAGGAGGCCCATGCCGAAATTGGCGGCGACTCCGCCAAAACCGACGATGGCCGAAGTGCTGATGAACGTCGCGCCATACGACAACGCCATGATGACGGGATGCGCTTGGCGCCCGGCGACGAGATAGTCTGCGGCGGTTTTGGTTTGGCGGTAGCCCCTAAATCCGAGATAGGCCGTCAACAAAAGATACGCAATGACTAATACAATGGTCAGCAGATCCATTTCCCTTGCCCTCCGGCCAGAGGAACCCCCCTACTGCTGGCTCTCTTTGGCTTTTTCCCCCAGGATGTTCTGGTTGTTTTTTCGCCGTTCCTTCTCAAAACGCATCGTTGTTCGGGAGAATGCGCGCCCCTAGAGCGCCTCTTCGATTTCCTCTTTCTCTTCCTTTGCCCAATGAATATCCTCGGGCTTGATGGGTTCGTCGCCCTTGTTCCACGTCAGGGCTCCGTAGATCACGCACAGCAACGCGCTGCCCACCATCAACACATACGCCAAAAACACCCATTTGTCCTGAATTCCCAACATGATGCGGCCCTCCGAGGTTGCGATGAACATGTGGACGTATCGCCTTTTTCCCGTTTGGCATGTCCCCCGCGAGGAGTATAAGGGCGCCACGCGGCTGGGTCAAGCGATCGATCGCTTCGGCCCGATGGACCGATGCTCTCTGCGCTTCTCTCGCGCGCCGGCGTCTTTACATCGCCCTGTCCGATATGATACTCCTCGGTCCTCTTGTTTTTGGAAATGCGGCGGGCTTTGGCTGGGGCGCGCCGCGGCAGGGCGCCGGCGTCGGCGAGGAAAGTCTCGCGCGCGGCCAGCGCCGGGCAGGGAGATACACCACTCGTGAACACGTATGCGTCGATATCCGCGCCGATTCTTGCCGCCTTCCCGGGGCTGACCGCTGGCGATCTTGTCTATACGGCGCCGCCCAAGCCCGACATGGGCGATCTGGCCTTGCGCACGTTTGATGCCGCCAAGAAGCTGGGGATGGCCCCGCCGCAGCTTGCCGCGGCAATCGCCGAGAAAGCCGCCTTCGGCCCGGAAGTGCGCGATGCGTTCGTGGCGGGTCCGTATCTCAACTTCCGCCTTGATCGAGGCGCGCTGGGCCGAAACATCGTCGCCGCCGTGTTCGATCAGGGCGCACGTTACGGTTCGAACGCCTCCGGTCGCGGCAAACGCGCCCTAATCGAGCATACCAGCATCAATCCCAACGCCAGCCCGCATGTGGGCCGCGCGCGCAACGCCATGATCGGCGACGCCTTGGTGCGTCTGCTGCGCTTCGAGGAATATGACGTCGAGGTCCATTATTACGTCAACGACATGGGCCGCCAGATCGGACTGCTCGTGCTCGTGTGCGAAGACCCGGCCTCGATGACCTTCGATCGCATGCTCGATGCGTATGTGCAGGCGAATCAGCGCGCCGAAGCGGACCCCGAGTTCGCCGAGGCGGGGTATGCCCTGCTCGCAAAAATGGAAGAAGGCGACGCCGCGACGAAAGAGAAGTTTCATGCGGTGACGGACCTGTGCTTGCAGGGGCAGCTCGCGGTGTTGGCGCGGCTGGGCATCTCGTATGACTGCTTCGATCGCGAATCGGATTTTGTCCGAGACCCGCGGCTCGACTCGGTGCTCGAAGCATTGCGCGCCCAAGACGCCGTGTTCGTCGATGAAGACAAGCGGCTCGTGGTCGATCTCGGCAAGATAGGGCATGCTCATCCCGAGGGCCGCTATTTCGTGCTGATGCGGGCGAACGGAAGCTCGATGTACGGCTATCGGGATATTGCCTATTCCATCGAGAAAATGGAACGCGCCGCCGATCTCAATCTCATGGTCCTGGGCGAAGACCATAAACTCTATGCGCAGCAAATCGAGTTGATCCTCAAGGCGGCGGGATTTCCCGCAGCGGAAGCCGTGTATTACTCGTACATCCTGCTGCGCGAAGGCAAAATGTCCACACGCCAGGGCAAAGTCGTGCTGCTTTCCGAGTTCCTCGACGAAGCCCAGGCGCGCGCCGCCGAAAAAGTCAACGAGCAGTGCCGCGACTTGCCGCCCGAAGAACGCCGGGCCATCGCGGAAAAGGTGGCCGTCGCCGCCGTGCGTTTCGCCATCCTGCGCGTCGGCCCCAACAAAAACGTCATTTTCGATTGGGAAACAAGCCTGTCTTTCACCGGCGACACCGGGCCATATATCCAGTACTCCTGCGCGAGAATATCGTCGATCCTGCGCAAATTCGGCGAGGTTCCGCGGGAGATCGCGCCGGATTTTCCGATCGCGACCGACGCCGAATGGGCCCTGCTCGGCAAGATCGCGTCGTTCGACGAGACCGTTGCGATGGCCCTCGAAGAGCGCACGTGCGCGCCCATCGCCCAATTCGCGCTCGACGCGGCGCGGCTGTTCACCTCGTTCTACCACGAATGTCCCGTGCTCGACGCCGCCACCCCGGCGCAGCGCGTCGCCCGCGCCCAACTCTGCGCCGCGACGCGCCAGGCGATCGAGAACGCCCTGGCCTTGCTCGGCATTCACGCCCTGGAACGAATGTGACGGCTTTACCAATCCAAGTCGACCGTTTCCGTTAGGATCTTCCTTTCTGTCCGCGGGATGTCTTGCCGGAGCGACGCGGCGGATCGGGCGCAGGCGGGCTGTCGGGGCAATCGGGCGCGGCATCGCTTGCGGCCATCTCGCGTCGCTGGAGCCATTCGCCCGGAATTTCGAGCACGAACCGGCTCGTCTTGGTCCGGTGGGTTCGGCCATGACGCCCGCGCGACAACGCCTCGAACAGCGTCACATGCCGTTGGCCGCGGGTGAGGGCGACATAGAAGAGACGGCGTTCCTCTTCGATGCCCTCGGGGCCGAGACATTTCTCGTGCGGCATCAGCCCTTCCTCCGCCCCCACGACAAAAACGAACGGGAATTCGAGTCCTTTGGCGCTGTGGACCGTCATCAACGTAACGCCCGAACTCCGGCGCTCCTTCTTCGAGAACCGGTCGTCGCCGCCCGCCAACGCGCTCTGGTCCAAGAACGCGCCCAACGACGCCCCGGCATTCTTGTCCGCAAATTCGGCGATGGCGTCGAGCGCCGCCTCGACATTGTTCCACCGCACAAACGCCTGCTCGTCCGTCTTGGAGGTCCGCTGCAACTCCTTGCGATAGGCGATTCGCTCCAACAACGATTCGACGATCACGCTAAGAGGCTCCTTTCCCGTCCGGAGACGGTCGCGATGGTCGCGCAACGCGCTCAACAGATCCTGGATGCCATGCCGCGCCTCGGCGGAGACCAGGCCGCGCCGCAACGCCTCGCCCACGCCCTTCACGAATGGCAGGGACTCTTCGCGACAGAGGTCGTGGATGCGATGGAGCGTGGCGTCGCCGATGCCGCGGCGGGGCACATTCACGATGCGCAGGAACGACGCCTCGTCGCGCGGGTTCGCCAGCGCCTTGAGATAGGACACCACATCCTTGATTTCGCTCCGCTCGAAGAAGTCCTGCCCGCCGACCACGACGTACGGGATGCTTGCCTGACGGAGCGCGATTTCGATCGGGCGCGACTGCGTGTTTGATCGGTACAGAACGGCGAAGTCCTTGTACGCGGCCCCGGTTTTCCGGCGCACCATTTCGAGCCACTGCACGACCGTTTGCGCCTCGTGATCGTCATCGCCCGTGACAACCCAGTCGATCGCGCGGCCCTTTCCCAGCGCGCTCCACAAGCGTTTGGGATGCCGCGCTGCGTTGTGCGCGATGACCGCATTCGCGGCGTTCAAAATGGTCTCCGTCGAACGATAATTCTGCTCCAAGGCCACCACCGTCGCGCCCGGAAATTCCCGCTCGAAATCCAGGATGTTGCGCGGTTCGGCCCCGCGCCATCCGTAAATGGATTGGTCGTCGTCGCCGACCACGCACACGTTGCGATGCTTGCCGCCCAACGCCTTCACGAGTTCGAGTTGCACGCGGTTGGTGTCCTGAAACTCATCCACCATGATGTAGCGAAAACGGTCTTGGCATTGACGCAGAACCCCCGGATGCGTGCGCCACAAGCGGAGCGTCAACGCGAGCAGATCGTCGAAATCCACACTGTTGGCGGCGCGCAGGGCCGACTGATACCGGTCGTACACCTCGCCAAACCATTCGCGGTAGTGCGCGCTCTTGCCGGAGTCCGCGACGGACGGCGCCGCGTCCTCGAGGCTGCGGGCGGCATTTTTGAACGATCCGATGGCTCCCAACAGCAGGTCTGCATCGAAACGCTGCTTCGTCGATCCGTCGAGGTCCTCCAACACGCGCCGCATCAGAACGCGCGCGTCGCTTTCCGTCGAGATCGTGAAATCGCGCCGGTAGCCCAAGTGCGCGATGTGTTCGCGCAGCACACGCACGCAAAACGAATGAAACGTCGATATCGCGATCTCCGCCGCACGTTCCTTGCCCACCAACGCGCCCACGCGCTCGCGCATTTCCTCGGCGGCCTTGTTGGTGAAGGTGACGGCCGCAATTTCGCAGGGGCGCGCCAAGCCCCGCGCCAGCACGTGCGCAATGCGCCGCGTGATCACGCGCGTCTTGCCGCTGCCGGCGCCCGCCAACACCAGGACGGGCCCGTCGGTTTGGCAGACAGCCCGGCGCTGTTCGGGGTTCAAGCCTTGCAACAAAGGGGAATCCATGCTCATGGAGTTTTCCTGGATGTCAGAGGCGTTCCGATCGAAAAAAGCGCGTGATTGTAGCAGCGGGCCGCGCCGCTGTCCAGGAATCTTCCGCGTGCCGCGGAGGGTTCACGACGGCGCGAAGCGAAAGTTGACTTTGCCCCATAAATACGCTATGGTGCCCTGCTTTTGTTCGAGCGGCGGGGGCGCTGTTCCCGTTCGCGAGGGTGCTGTTGAACGAGGGATCAGGCCGGCGTCGGCCCGAAAACCAGCAAGCTAAGGATGGGGAAACAATAGGGTTATGGCCAGGTATAAGGGACCCAAACACAAGTTGTGCCGTCGGTTGGGAAGTTGCATCTGGGGCGACAAGACATGTCCGTCCATCAAGCGCCCGTTCGCGCCCGGACAACACGGCGAGAACATGCGGCGGAAAATGTCGGTGTACGGGCAGCAACTGCTCGATAAACAGAAAATTCGCATGCACTACGGCTTGCTCGAACGGCAGATGCGCCGCACCTTCGCGAATGCCCAGCGCATGGGTGGCGTCACCGGAACCAACCTGTTGATGCTGCTGGAGTCGCGGCTGGATTCGATCGTGTATCGGTTGGGCTTCGCGAATTCCATGCGCGCCGCACGCCAACTCGTGACGCATTGCCACATCCTGGTCGACGGCGAGAAAGTCGACAAGCCGTCGTTTCAGGTGAAACCCGGCATGACGGTCGCGATTCGCGAAAAAAGCCGTAAAATTCCCATGATCATGGACGGGGCGGAAAATCCCCCGCCCGCCTTGCCCGAATACCTCGAACGCGCACCCAAGTCGTACGAGGGACGCATGACCGCCACCCCGAATCTGGAAACCATACCGTTCAAGGCGGAGACGGCGGGCATCATCGGTTTTTCCTGCCGCTCGCGAAAGGCCCGCTTTCGTTTCCTGCCGCTGACCGCATTACGGCGTTTTTCGTGAAAAGTTTGACGCATGCCGCCGCCTTTGGTATCGTTTCGGTCCTGCGTAGCGCGTTGCGGGATCGGTTTCGCGCCGGCCGTGCGAAAGTGTGGATGACGCCATCGTGAAATACACCCTGATAGGCGGTTTTGTCTTTATGACCCTGCTGTCGATGTTGGCGGCTTACTGGAAGCCCG
>JAKJDA010000420.1 GCA_022706165.1 Candidatus Hydrogenedentota bacterium
GCCGAGACGAACACCCGCCGTTGGGGTCGGCAAAGGTTTCCGCAGCGCGTCTGGTTCGAGAATGAGGCCGATTTCCTTCGCGCGCTTGAAAAGCGCGACGAGGTCGAACGATTCCGCGCCAATCTGGCGTTGTCGCGCAATCAGTGCCCCGAGCTGGAGCCCTGGCTGGGACTGAACGCCGCTCGTTTGGTGGAGTTTGCGGATGTCTGGCCGGACCTGCTGAATGTCTGCCGTTACTTTATTTCAAGTCCGCGCCCCGACCTCTACGCCCGCGAACTACCCATTGCAGTAGACACCAAGTTCGTCGAGCGACATCAGGGCATTCTCCGGAATCTGCTGGATTTTCTTCTTCCGGAACACGCGGAGACACGCTTCGAGCGGTTCGAGCAGCGATTCGGCCTGCGTTTCGACGAGCCGCTGGTTCGGTTTCGCCTGCTTGACCCGAAGTTGAAGTCGCGAACGCGGCTCCCCGTAGACGATCTGGCGACCCCTCTGTCGCAATTCCGCACGCTTGGATGGAGCCATCTGAGCGTGCTGATCAGCGAAAACAAGATGACGTTTCTCACGTTGCCTCCACTGCCAAACGTCCTCGGCGTTTGGGGCGGCGGCGGTGCCGCCGAACTCCTGACCACCGTTCCCTGGCTGACCGAGTGCCGGATCCTTTATTGGGGCGACGTGGATGTGCATGGCTTCCATATACTCTCGCGCTTACGCACGGTTTTTCCGGCAGCCCGGAGCGTGATGATGAATGAGACCGTATTGGAGCGATTCTCAAGTTTTGTGGTGCCAGCCCGACCGGCGACCTTCGAGGCGGTGACAGGCCTCACCGAATCAGAACACCGCACCTACCTTCGCGTGCAGACAGAGAATATCTTGCTGGAACAGGAGAAAATACCGAACAGTTTCGCCGTCGGTGAAATTCGGGCGGCGTTTGCGGATGGTGAACGACTGGCCTGAAGCATCTCCGCTCGATTACCCGTAGTGTGCCAAACTGGTTCGACGCACTGCAAGCTCACTTGCCGAGATGGCGACGTACATCCTTGACCATGGGCCCCACCTTTTGTACGGCCTGCCGCAATTCCTCCGGAGAAACGCCGAACTTCTGCGACCAATACTGAAGCTCATAATCCTGGTGGACATTGATTCGGCTATCGTCCGCAGGCCCCGTCTTCGTGCGGTTGTCTGGCATGTTACCTCACCTCCGATGAATCGACATAAGCCGAAGGGATTAATGGCATGCAAGGCGAATCTGTTGGATTCTCTGCGCGGCTGTGAAATTGTCCCGCGCCGCTGGCGGATACGAAATTTACAGTTTGCAATGCGCCAGCGCTGCCGCCAATCAAACAGTCAAACGCTTTATACGATCCCATCGGATGGATCCGATGAGACCGCTAAATTTCAGTTCGTTGTCCGGTCGCCGTTGGAGCCACGACTCCCGTTAGCTGAACTGGATTTGGGATTTCTCTGCGGACGGGACTCACCCACGCGTCGCGCACGCTGCATTCGAATGGCTGCATGCGGGCGTAAAGAGCTTGGCCTGCCTTGGCCGCGATGACGAAATCCATCTCCGAACAAAACCAGACCTCGCGGCCCTCCCGCTCCCTCTGAAGTTCGGCCGCTGTCCGATCTTGCCGAAGAAGAAATGCGGCGATCCCGGCATAGTCGTAACCCTTGCCATGTTGAGCGGCCGCGAACGCAGCTGCCCGCGCCTCACTCGCAGGGTCGAGTTCATCGGCAAAGGTTAAGGTCCTCGCTCGCGCATCCGCTGGCAATGGATCGCGCCAGGCAACACGGTTCTTATCGCCAAGGACGTCCAGGATCTTCCACGTGCCAGTGGGCAAGAGAAACGCGGTCTTTACGTGTGCGAACGGACAACGCTGCCACCATCGCATCAGTACTGCGGCCGGACCCGCACCTCGCTCAAACAGAGAAACGATCATAATCGCATTTAGCGGCTACCGTCGAAACCCGTATCCATGCAACGCCAACTCTACCCTAAATGCCTCCGCGACGATCGCCGCCTGTTTCGGGGTGAAGATTTCATGATAGGGCCGACGATCAGTCCGATATCCCGACTTTGCATTGACTCCAAGCGAACCGTCAAATGGAATGCCAAGCCTTGAAAAGACGCACCTGAGCCCGTTCGTCAAATCCTCGTAGTAAAGCACTTTGTCCACGATGATGTGCGCCGGGTTCGTCGGTTCGGTGTAGCTCATGTAGTTCAACGGCAGTTTGCCCGATGCCAAATACGCGTCGAGCGTCAGCGTCGGATCCCGCAGCCCCCTTTTCCTAAAGAAGTGCGACAGAGTCTTATCCCAGGGATTACGCTCGACGCAGAATTTGAAGTATTCATTCCAGACACTGGAATCGATTCTCTGCCTGATGGCGTGCGCAGGGATGTGATTGAAGAAACCCTTGTGGTTTCGTGGCACGTGCCCCTCCACACGCGGGATGATGGGGGTGACAATGTCTGACTGGCCACAATGCTTCGATAGGAATACCTCGATGCTGGTGCCCGCCGTCTTCCTGGTCTTCACGAAGATGAATCTGTGCTTATGCGAGATGATCATTGATTCCCGCCGTGGCCGTCCATCCCGGCGCCGCCGCAATTGGCATCCGCATCCGGCGCGTCATCGTAAACGGCCAGAGCTTCCATCAGATCCGCAATCCTTTGCGTTGTCTGCAAAAAGCGATTGAAGTTATTTCGTCGTACGACGCAGATGTCGTCATGGCTCAATTTGCTCAAATCGTTCACATCTTGATAGAAGAAAGTCCATTCACGAATGGGGATCGGTCGCCCCTTCCGCACAAAAGGATGCTCTCGCCGCACTCCGGGATGATTTGAGACGAGTCTGGCGCCATACGTTCGCAATTTTCGAGCGACGATAAGACCTG
>JAKJDA010000421.1:0-2607 GCA_022706165.1 Candidatus Hydrogenedentota bacterium
CGGGTGCAGCGCGATCTTGCCCATTCGGCGTTGCTCAAGGAAGATTTGAGCCCGGTGACCGTCGCCGATTTTGCGGTGCAGGCGGTTGTGGGATGTCTGTTGCGGCGCACGTTTCCGGATGCGGCGCTTGTCGCCGAGGAGGATTCCGGCGCGCTGCGTCAAGAGGCGCATGCCGCTGTGCTGGAGTCGGTGGTCCAATACGTGGCGGCGGCGCTGCCCGATGCCGCCCCGGACGCCGTGTGCGCCTGGATAGATGCGGGCAATGACACGCCGGGCCGACGTTTTTGGACTCTTGATCCCATCGACGGCACGAAGGGTTTTTTGCGCGGCGAGCAATATGCCATCGCGTTGGCGCTTGTCGAGGATGGCCAGGTGGCGTTGGGCGTTCTGGGCTGTCCCAATCTCGCGGAGGCATCCAAGCCTGCACGGGGCGGGGCGGGCTCCATCGTCGCCGCGACGCGTGGACAGGGGGCTTGGTGGGCTCCTATGGAGGGCGAGGAGACGTTTCGGCGGTTGCGCGTTTCGGATCGTCACGATCCTGCTCAGGCGCGTCTGTTGCGTTCCGCCGAGTCGGGCCATACCAACGTGGGGAGAATCGGCCGGTTGATCGAACGTCTCGGCATAGAGGCCGAGGCGGTTCGCATGGACAGCCAGGCCAAATATGCCGTGTTGGCGGCGGGCGAGGGCGACGTGTTGGCGCGGCTTTTGTCGGCGAAGCAGCCGGACTACGAGGAATGCATCTGGGACCAGGCCGCCGGTTCGCTGGTCGTGGAAGAAGCGGGAGGACGCGTCACCGATCTTTCCGGCGCGGCTCTTGATTTCGGCGCGGGAAAGACGCTTGCCCGCAACCGCGGCGTTCTCGCCACCAACGGCTTGTTGCACGAGGCCGTCTTGGACGCGTTGCGAACGGTTGGGTGATCGGTCTCCGCCGCGACATCGTGCGCGATGGGTTTTGATGTGTCATGCGTGGTTCGGGGGGAAGGGAACGGCCCTCAACGACGTTCGCTTTCGTTCCCGGGCGCGGATGCGCGCGTTTCTCAGGGTGCGTCCTATGACAGATTCCATCTCGTCCGCCTCTCCCGGCGCCTGCGGGGCCGGGGGATCGTTGCGCGGCCAGCTTTTTTTGTATATGGCCGCCGCAGGCTGCATGGCCGTCGCGACGGGCGTGCACGACAGCATCTTCAACAACTATTTGGCGGAGACGTTTCAGCTTTCGGCCAGGGCCCGTGGTTGGCTCGAGTTTCCGCGCGAGTTTCCAGGCTTTCTGGCGGCGATCATGACGGGAGCGCTGTGCATGGTGGCGGTGACCCGCGTCGCCATGATCGGCACGCTAGTGTTTGCCGCAGGGATGATCGGCATCGTGTTGATGGGGCATTCCTTTGGGCCCATGGCGTTCAGCATGTTTTTGGCGAGTTGCGGTCTTCATTTGCTGATGCCGATCGGGCAGTCCATTTCGATTGGCCTGAGCAGCGAGCATAAGCGCGGCGCCCGCATGGGGCAGGTGGGGGCCGTCGAGACGGCGGGCGTAATCGTGGGCACGGCCTCGGTGTGGCTGTTGTTTGGTTTTTTGCCGCATAATTCGCGGGCGGGCTTCTTCATCGCCGCCGTCTTGGCGTTGATAAGCGGACTCATTTATGCCCGCATGCACATTCCTCATCTTCACCAGCGACGCGAGCGCTTGGTGATCCGGAAAAAGTACAGCCTTTATTATCTGCTCGAATTCGTGTTTGGCGCCCGCAAACAGATTTTTCTGACGTTTGGCCCGTGGGTTCTTATCCGCATCTATGGGTTTCCCGCCACGGAGATCGCGAAACTGTTGATGATCGCGGCGTTGATCGGCGTCGTTTTCAAGCCCTTGGCGGGCCGGGCCATCGATTTTTTCGGCGAGCGCAGCGTTCTTGTCGCGGACGGCATCGTCTTGATCTTCGTGTGTCTCGGGTATGGATACGCCTCGCATATGACCCACGATCCGATTGTCGCGCGGCACGTGGCCTGCGCTTGCTTCGTCGCCGACAATCTGTTGTTTATGTTAGGATCGGCCCGGGCCATCTACGTGACGCGATTGACGCAATCCCCGCAGGAGGTCACTTCGACTCTCGCCATGGGGGTTACGATCAACCACATCGTTTCCATGAGCATTCCCGTTGCGGGGGGGCTCCTGTGGATGCATCTCGGATATGAGCGCGTTTTTTTGGCGGCGGCGATCTTGGCGGCCGGCAACGCGGCCCTTGCTCTTCGGGTGCCCCGTAAGGGCGATCGGCGGCCTCTTGTTCCTTCTGGACGGGATCAATAATTGGTCAGCTTTGCGCACTTTTTCGCATTTGGCAGGCCTTGCGTTGCGGCATGTATTCCCGGCTATGCCATGCAACGTATTGCTTATCAGGCTGTTGTGCAGCGTATTGAATTTTGGAACGAAAAATGCTCCAAAGTTTTTGGTGAGGTGTAACTGTCGCAAAGAAGCAGCTTTCGCCAGGTGCAAAGGCGAGGCATACTCCGGCTCATAAGTTCGGATGGGCAGCGTTGTGGTGGGCGTCGTTATTATTCCCGAAACACGGAGGCCACGGTGCGGCCGCTGTGACGAGGGAGACTCCGGGCAGAAAACAAAAG
>JAKJDA010000421.1:2648-2894 GCA_022706165.1 Candidatus Hydrogenedentota bacterium
TGCAGGCGCGCCGGGAAATTCGTGATATGGAAAAGTGCAAGGCGTCTGCGTTTTGGGCTCACTCGTGATTTCAAGAAACGGTTGATTGATCGAGAGAGGCGCGAAATGTCTGGACGCATGGGATGAACAGGGGTAGGAACACCGGGAAAGGAATCAGGAAGATGAAAGCATGGGGAGTCGCGATATTGGGTCTCGTCGCCGTCTTGGTGGGCGCGGCGGGAAGCGCGGCGGCAGGTGTCGTCGACA
>JAKJDA010000422.1:0-336 GCA_022706165.1 Candidatus Hydrogenedentota bacterium
GCGCATGTCCTCGTAGCCAGGGCCGTAGGCTTGGTCATAGGGGACGTATTTTATGGCAGAGGCGCTGTTGGTTTTTTCGATGACCCGGCGCGCCAAGGCTTCGATGGTGACGCCTTGGGGACTGCCGATGTTGAACACCTCGCCGCAGATGTCCTTGCGCTCCATCAGGGTGATCAGCGCGGGCACCACGTCGCCGACGTACGTGAAGCACCTCGTTTGTTGTCCGTCGCCGTAGACGGTCAGCGGTTCGCCGCACAAAGCCTGCCGGACGAATCGCGGGATAACCATGCCGTATCGGCCCGTTTGCCGGGGGCCCACCGTGTTGAACAGGCGGAC
>JAKJDA010000422.1:346-2893 GCA_022706165.1 Candidatus Hydrogenedentota bacterium
GTGACGTTTTTCCTGCCAATAGCCGAGAGCGAGAAATTCGTCGATGGCCTTGGATTCGGCATAGCACCACCGCGTGAGGCTGGTGGGGCCCATCACGCGATCGTCGTCCTCTTGGAAGACCTTGCGCGAGCCGCGGCCGTAGACTTCGCTCGTCGAGGTGATGAGCAAGCGGCGACGATACCGGCAGGTTTCTTCAAGGATGGTTTCGGTGCCGCGGATGTTGTTGATGATGGTGCGCACCGGGTCATCGACCACGAGTTGCACGCCCACGGTTGCGGCGAGATGGTAGACCACATCCACGTCGCGGACCAAATCGCGGACGATTTCCTGGTTCAAGGTGGAGTCGATGACGCACGTCAGCGCCGGAATGTGCTCAATGTTTTCGAAGCGTCCCGTGCTGAGGTCATCCAACACAAACACTTGGTTGCCCTGGCGAACCAACGCCTCACACAAGTGCGACCCGATGAATCCTGCGCCGCCTGTCACTAATACGCGCATGTAGCCACCCCTTCCTTGCCGACGGTTGTTGATTTACCCGTGAGTATACGGCGAAAGCGGTGGGGAAGGTCAAACGAATAGCGGGGCGCGGCGAAAATACGGACGGGAGTATCGCCTCCTGGCGGATCGGCGTGGGCGGTCTGATGGGGGCAGGCATACCGTACGGTAAGTAATCCAGATAATAGAAGTAATTATTAGCACCGAAATTAGGTATTGACATATTCCCCTGGGAACGGCTATCCTGCTTATGGCTGATGGCAGGGGCCGATGCGTTTGGACGTAGCGGTGTGGCGACGAAACCGAAGGCCCCATGACGGGAGGTTGTGAGGTGAGTCAGCAGACAATGGAAAAGGCTCAGCAGGGGCGCGTGAAGTGGTTTAACGATCAAAAGGGCTACGGGTTTATCGTGCGGGAGTCGCAGCCGGATGTGGATGTGTTTGTGCATCATTCGGCAATCAAGATGGATGGATTTCGGACGCTGCGCGAGGGCGATGCGGTGTATTTTGAGTTGGTGGAGAGTTCGAAGGGGCTTCAGGCGGTCAACGTGACGCCACACGCGCAGTCTTGAGAGATATCCATAGTTGTCGGTTGTTTTGTCGCCCGTAGGGCGTAAGGGTGGTGTTTTGCCTGCACGACGGAAATCGGGCCCATCGCAGGCAGGCTGTGTTCCCCCGATTTTTTGTCCCGCATGCATCCGTTTTTCTCTGTGCAGCTTTCTATTCCATACATATCCCCTTTACGGAAACGATGAAACGCCCTTCCCGCCGCCCAAGAACAGAGCGACCGACACGCCCGGCACAGATGTCGGGGAATAAAGAGATCGACGGCGGCCATTCTCAATCCACAGGTTGGCGCGGTGTTTTGCGACGATGTCCTGGATGTGACAGCATTGATTCGTCGCGTTGTGCCTTGGCATGATTCCTCCGGTTCTTCTGTTTTCTGCTCCTTCGTTCGTGTTTTCAGGAGAGCAGGGGGACGGCATGGATGCCCGCATGATGGCGGCGTTTACTGAACGAGGAATCGCGCTGAGTCTATCCAGGCGCGAGAACGGGAGGTCGTGGATGAGGGGCGAAATGCGTCGTGTTTTCCCGGTTTTTGGGGTGTTGCTGGCCTTAATGGCGGGCGCATGGGGGGATTTCGCTTGGGGGGCGAAACCCGAGCGTCTCTATCCGTTCCGGGAGACCGTTCTCGATAACGGGTTGCGGGTGATTACGCTGGAGGATTTTTCGACGCCGATTGTCGCGGCGCAGGTTTGGTTTCACGTGGGGTCGAAAAATGAGCCCGTGGATCGGCGCGGTTTTGCGCATTTGTTCGAGCACATGATGTTTCGCGGGACGGATTTGGTCGGTCCCGAACAGCATATGGAACTGTTGCGGAGGATTGGGGGGGAGTCGAACGCCTTTACTTCTTTTGACTATACCGCGTATGTGAACACGGCTCCCGCCAATCAAGTGGAGCTTCCGTTTTGGCTCGAAGCGGATCGGATGATGTATCTCAAGATTGACGAGGAAGGGTTTGCGATTGAGCGCAAGGTGGTCGAGGAGGAGTTGCGTCAGGATTATAACGAGCCGTATGGCACGATTGTTCAGGAGGCGTTGCCGCATCTTTTCGAGACGCCGGCGTATCAGTGGCCTCCGATCGGCAATGTGCCTCATTTGCGCGCCGCCACCGCTGCGGAGGCGCATGCCTTTTGGGACCGATATTACGTTCCGGGCAATGCCGTGTTGGTCGTGTCGGGGGCGGTTCGGCACGGAGAGGCGTTGCGGCTGGCCGAGCGTTATTTTGGGTGGATGCCGGCAATTTCTGCACCGGCTCCAGCGGTTTTTGCGGAGCCGGAGCAGAGCGCTTCGCAGGAGGTGACGCTTTCCGAGCGTTTGGGCCCTGCGCCGATGGCGGGGTTCATGTACCGGGGCGTGCCCGAGGGGCATCCGGATGAAATGGCGTTGCAGGTATTGATGATTGTTCTTGGCGGGGGGGATAGCAGCAGGCTGTATCGAGACCTTGTTCAGGAGAGGCGGGCGGCCACGCAGGTGATGGCCGAGGCGTTTT
>JAKJDA010000423.1 GCA_022706165.1 Candidatus Hydrogenedentota bacterium
CTTGCCGCAGGAAAATTTCCGGCTGGCGTGGACGCTTGACGCGCTCGGTCAGGCGTACACGGCGCAGGGCCGCTATGACGAGGCCGAGAAGTCTCTTGCCGCCGCGCTGGTCATGAAGAAGAATGTTCTGGGCCCGCACCAGCGCGAGATCCCCAAAACGGTCGTGAATCTAGGCGATCTGTATCTTGCCAGCGGCCAGTACGACAAGGTCGCGCGCGAATACCGGCATGCGTTGCTCATCCTTGCGACGGATCAGACCAGCCTGTACGTATGCCGCAGCCTGAACGGCCTTGCGTCGCTGTATGGGCATGAAGGGAAAACGGTGGAGGCGGAGGCGTTGCTGCGCCGGGCCGTCGGCGTGCACGAACGCGCGGATCGCCGCACCCATCCGCACATGGCCGCGACTCTGGCGAACCTGGCCAAGCTTTGCGCGGAGCAGGGCCGCGACGACGAAGCGCTCTGTTTGTACGACAAAGCCGTTTCCATTCAGGAGAAGGCGTTGCCTGCGGACCATCCGGATCGCATCGCCAGCCGCGACGCCCGGTGCGCGTTGCGCGAGCGTGCAGCCCGGAAGACGGGCGCGTAGAGGCGCCGGGCTGCGTCGCGAGCAGGAGCGGCGGCACTGCCCGCGCGGCTCGCATGCGGACAACCATAACGAATGGGGGGGAGCGTGATGCGCGTGATGGGTTGGTGGTGGCTGGTGTGGGGATGGTTGGACGCCCCGGTGAACTATGCGTTCTCGATGCTTGGCTTGGGGCCGTCGCCGCTGCTATTCCCGTTGGCCAAGGTTGCGTTGCTTCTTCTCGCGCTGTTTCTTTTGTATTTGCTTGTCTCCGACACCTGGAAACGCATCAAGCGGCTGTTCGAATCCGATTCCCTGCTCGAAGATGCGCGCGTCGGCGAGATCAACCAAGCCAAGGACAAGAAATTCGCGTTGTCGATCGAGGCGTCGCGCAATCTGGAGGGCACTGTCGCCGCGCTCAAGCGCGTGAAGGACTATGCCCACATCGGCGAGGCGTATGCCGCGGTCGGGAAGCACAAGGAAGCGGCGAAATGGTTCAAAAAGGCCAAGGACCTCAAACGCGCGGCGATGTCGCTGGCGCAGGCCGGCGAAACCATGAAGGCGGCCAAGCTTTTGATGAAACAGGGCGATTTCGCGACGGCGGCCCGGTTTTTTTCCGAGATAAAGCGTTTTGACAAGGCGGCGTTGGCGTTCGAAAAAATGGGAAGCATGGCGTTTGCCGCGGCGGCGTACGCCAAGGCGGGCAAGACGGCTCTTGCCGTGGCGCGATTCGCGGAATATTTTGAGGCGCCGCGCGATCCGGTCGAGGTGCAGGCGCATGCCGCAGACGACTGTTTTGCGCTGCTGCAAGACCCCAAGGCCCAGTCCAAGATCGCCGACGAGCAGCGCGTCGCGTTGCTGGCGCATGTCGCCGCGCGTTTTGAACAATCCAAACGCTACGATCTCGCCGCGCAATTGTACAAAACCGCGGGAAACATGGCGCGCGCGGGCGAAGTGTACTTGCTTGCGGGCAAGCTGCGCGAGGCGGCCGAGTGCATGAAAGCCGCCGGGAAAATGAAGGAGGCCTCGCAGATCACCGCGCGGTTTTACGAAACGTCGGGACAGTGGCGCGAGGCGGCGTTTGCGTATACGCAGGCGGGGGATTATCTGCATGCGGCGGATTGCTATGCGCGGGCGGCGGATCCGGTGCGCGCCGCTGAGTGTTATGAAAAGGCGAACGCGTTTTACCGCGCGGGCCTTGCCTATGCGCATGCGGCGCGATTTGCCGAGGCCATCCGGACGTTGCAGAAGGTGTCGGAGAGGGACCCCGATTTCGACGCGTCGCGCCCGTTGTTGGGCCGGTGTTTCTATGAGTTGCATGATTTTGCCCATTGCGCCGCGGCGCTCGAAAACCATCTGATGGGCAAGAAAGTCGATACGGCCAACAAGGAGCAGTTTTACATGCTCGGCATGGCCTATGAACAATTGGGCAAGCTCGGCGAGTCGCGCGACATTCTGTACAAGATACGCACCGTCGATGTGGGATTCCGCGACGTGGCCGATCGCATTTCCAACATTTCGTCGCGGATTTCGATGCAGGCCTCCGGTTCCATTCCTGCCGCCCCGATGGAGCTTGCCGCCGGCCGCGCGCATGCCCCCGGCGACGACGCCACCAAGGTGATGGAAACCGTCGAGTCGTCGTTGGGCGGTCGCTATCGGCTCGAGCGCGAACTTGGGCGCGGCGGCATGGGGGTCGTGTTTCTCGCGCATGACACGCAGCTTGACCGGCCCGTCGCGTTGAAATTTCTGGGTTCGCTCATTGACAATGCGCCGGAATTCCGCGAACGCTTTATCCGCGAGGCCCGCACCGCCGCCCGCATCACGCATCCCAACATCATCGGCATCTACGACATCAGCGCGAGCGTCGGCAAATCGTATATCGCGATGGAGTACGTGGAGGGGCCGAGTCTGTACAAATATTGCCAGGCCAAGGGAAAACTCTCGCCGCGCGAAACCATCAGCGTCGTCAGTCAATCCTGTCTCGCGCTGTCGGCGCTGCACGAGGCCGGCATCGTGCATCGCGACATCAAGCCCGACAACATCCTTGTCGCCAAGGGGGGTCTTGTCAAACTCACCGATTTTGGTCTTGCCAAGGCCGAGGATTCGCGCTTGACCCGCACCGGCATGCTCATGGGCACGCCGAGTTACATGTCTCCCGAGCAGGTGCTCGGAAAGGAAGCCGATCCTCGCAGCGATGTTTATTCGCTGGGGCTTGTGATGTACGAGTGTTTGACGGGGCAAACCGTGTTCCGGGGGGACAATGTTCTCGAACGTCAGCTGCAGGAAATGCCGCCGCCGCCGAGCCAGGTGAGCCAAG
>JAKJDA010000424.1 GCA_022706165.1 Candidatus Hydrogenedentota bacterium
CCAGCAGGCTTTTGGCGAAGAACCCCGCCAAGACCTCACGTGTCCTCTGCGCGGCGCCCGGCGTCTCAACGAACACATGGTTTCCCTGTGCCGTCAGCGCATATGCCGCCGCGACCCGCTGCGAAACTTCGCGTGCACTGGCGATCGGGGCAAGGCCGCCCTCAACGGCGGCGATATGGCAAAACGGCTTGGGTGCGATGCATGACATTAGTTCGGCCACGCTGGTGAGGGCCGCGATGCCCGGCGTTCGGTTATCGAGACCCGCTTCGGCCTTGTGCAGGAATTCCACAAAGGCGCTGGGCGGGGTTGCGAGCGCAACGGCCGCGGGCCGGTCATCGAGCACGGCGACAATCAGCGCGGTTACGGCGCCGGCTTCATTCCCGCTAGCGATGGCAATCGCCGCAGGGTTGACGACATCCGTGCGCGAGGCAGCGTAGTCAATGGCGCGCACCGTCTCCCATACCATGATCCCCTGCTGCGTCAGGCCGGCAAGCAGCGGAAAGAGGTGCTGGGGGCGCGCGCCGTCCGCGGAACGCCGTTCGCCATCGACAATGGTATCGAACACAAGCGCCGCAATGCCTTGACGTGTCAAGTCGACGCACGCCATACGCACATCGGCGTCGGTCTTGTCCGTACCGCTCAATACCTGAATGACGCACGGGACAGGCCCGGGCGCGTTTTTCGGGCGGTACAGATGCGCGGGGATCGGCAAGCCTGCCCAGCCTTCGAACGTGACTTTTTCAAGGGTGAAATCGGGATAGTCCAACACGCCCAAGCTCTGCGCGTTTAACGGCGTCTTCTCCGGGAACGGCGAGAGGCCGAGGACCGCTTGCAGTTTTGTGCGAAGTTCCGCTTTGCGCGCGTTGAGGGCATCCACCGAATCGATCAGCGGCAACGCGTCCTGCGCGGCCTTGGCCAACGCAACGACAAGATCGCGCATCTGGTTCGCAAGCGGCGAGTCCTTTTCCCAACTCCGCGCGGCATTGAAAAGATTGCCGGAAGCGGGGTCGGGGGCGCGTTCGGAGATGTCCTTTTCGATGGCCGAAAGCTCCTGCTGGTATAGCGGAAGCACGTCGGCCCAATGATACGGCGTGGGCAGGGTCGACGTTGGCGTGGATGCCGGAATATCGCTGATGCTGTCGTAGGTGTTTGCGGTCAACGCGGTCAACGCCTGGAACTCCGCGACCGACGCACGAAGGTTTTCCAAACAAGCCTTTGAATTGCCGACGGGATCGATCCCGGCGTCGAACAAGGCCTTTGCGATGGCCGCCGCGACCTTGTGCAAATAGAAACGGGCTACATGCGCGACCGCTTCCGCGTCCGTTGCGATGCGTTGCGCGTCGGGTTGGTTGCGCACAGCCTTTTGGACGCCGTCCCGAGCCGAAGCAAGCGCCTTGTCGGCTTCGGCCACTTTTGTGGCGAGATAGTCGATGGGCGAGATCCCCTCGATGGATTTGCCTGCCTTGACGGCGTCAAGGTAGGCCGGGATGCGCACCATGCCCGGCGCCGGCAGGAACGGAGCGCCCCTCGCCTGCAGTATCTGATCGAGATAGGCCCCAGCCGCCACGACCGTCTGGGCATCGCCCCCGATCCACAACAAACGCTGAATCGCCGGAAGCACGTCCGCACCCTGCTCAAACGCGTCCAGCAGCGCCGTGGCCGCATCGAGCGCGCCATAGGTTTGCGTCAAGCGATACGTCCAATAAGGGCGCTCGGCATTCGGATCGCGATTCGGGTTCCACGCATACCGGCCCCATGCTTCAAACCACATCCAATCCCGATTCCATTGGAATTCCGCCGGCTCCACCTTGTCGCAGCCGTAGGGCCATCGCCATGCCGTGCGCGCGGAAAGGTCCAAGCCGTTTGCGCCAAGCGCGATGGCATGTTGCAGGCACTTTTGCACATAGGTGGGGGGACTCCACCGGAACGGATCCAAATTGGCCGCTCCCTGCACCGCCAGGATGTGACTGCCGGCGATAGCGGCCCATTCCTTGATGGCGGGATTCGCCTCGGGGGCGGCGAGCATTGCGGCGTTATAGGCATGCTCGGTGGAAAGCTTCGGATATTTCACCGCGAGCGCCTTCATGTGTTCGACGTCCATTCCCTCGGAACGCGCCACGATGGCTGGGGTCTTGCCTGAACGCTGCACCGCTGCGAGAACGACGCCGTCAATCCACTCGAACGCGACTTGCGGCGATGGCGATTGCCCCGGATGGATGTAGAGACCAACGCCCGGAAATTCGCCAACGAAGCGCTCCAGACAATGGCCGCAGTAGTCCTTCAACGCGTCCGGCGAATCCGGAATGCCGCCCCCCGGCGATCCGTGCGCTTTGGAAAATCCGACGGGCGCATGGGCGACATGGAATTCGAACATCAACGTGATGTTTCGTTTCTCGGCCTCCGCGCCCAACCACAACAACAGATCATGATTTTGCTGGATAACCGCAGGGGCTATATCCGCTTGCGCTTCGGGATACTTCTCCATCGCCACAAAATACTCAAAGGGATGGTTATGACCGAACACAAGGGCGTTGTAGCCGTTCTCCGCCAGAAAATCCAGATACCGCGCCCAGATGCCTTTATCGTAGAGGAAGGGGAAATCCTGCGGCGTAATCGGCGTGTCGGCGTTGCCCGCCTTCATCAAGCGGATGGTCACGCCCCGGACCGTCATCACCGGGGCATCGGCAACGTCCAGTTGATCGGGCAAACGCCCCTGTTCCCGTACGCGGCGAACGAGATCCAAACTCCCATAGAGCACGCCCGCATGATCAAAACCGATAATGCGAACACGATCAGGCAAGGCGACAATCCGATACCCTTCGGCCCGGCGCGCCCCCTCGGGCAAGTCCATTTCCAATTGGGACAGCGATATTTCAAC
>JAKJDA010000425.1 GCA_022706165.1 Candidatus Hydrogenedentota bacterium
CAGGTCGTGCAGCGTCACGACAAAAGGACACGCACAACGCGGAGGCGCAATATACTGGACATGCAGCAAGTCCGCTTGGGTCTCGCGAACGGCGCGCGGCAACGCATACGGCACGCGCAGCCAGGAAGAATCGCACGCAAGCCGGTGAACCGGAAATCCGCTTGTCGCCTCGTACGGAAGACCGGTCGTTCGCTGGATAAGCGCCACGATATCGGCCTCGGGGGCGACCTCGCGCAGCCCCAACAACAATTGCCGCACGAACGTTTCGTTGCCCCCCGCGCGCGTGCCAAGCGCATGAGCGTCTATGGCGATTCGCATACAACCTCCGCGACGGGACGTGAAAACGCCCCTTCTACAACCCACCTATCCCGCAACGCCCGAACAGGACGTCACGGATGCGCTCGCGTCTTTGCATCGCGCACAGGAACAATCCGAACCCTTGCCGCCCTTCTGCTCGAAAACGCTACGGGGCGTTCCCCCAAGCTTCCAACGCCTCCTCATAAATCGCCGCGACTTCCGCGATCATGCGATCGATCCGAAATTTACGCGCCGCCAATGCACGTCCCGCTTCGCCCATGGCGCGGCGTCGTTCCGGATCGGCGAGCAACGCCGCCAACGCGCCGCGCAACGCACGGACATCCCGCCTCGGAACAAGAAGGCCGGTTCTGCCTTCTTCGAGCGATTCCGAGACGCCGCCCACGTTGCTCGCGATGACCGGCACGCCGAGAGCCTGCGCTTCAAGGATGGAGGTGGGAAGACCCTCATCCAAAATCGACGGCTGCACAAACACATCCATCGCCCGCAACGCGCCCGGCAAGTCCTCGTAATAACCGGTGAACAAAACGCGGTCCTTCAACCCGCAACGCGCCGCGCGCCGCCGCAACTCGTCCAGCAAAGGCCCTGAACCAACCACCAACAAACGCAGACTGGGCCAGGCATCGATCAACCCATGCACGGCATCAAACAGGAACCTGTGCCCTTTCTCAACATACACGCGTCCCACGGTTCCCGCGACCAGCGCATCCGCCGGAATGCCAAGCCGCGCGCGCGTCTCCTCGCGCGACGCGCCAGCCCGCAACGCCGCTTCATCGACGCCGGTATACACGACGCGCACGCGATCTTCCGGCGTGCGGCCCTGCAGCGCCCGCCGCCGCATGTCTTCCGACACCGTGATGACCAGCTCAAAACGCGGCAACGCAATGCGCTTTTCGAGGAACACGTACGCGTGACTGCGCAACGGCAACCACCGTCGCCACCAGCCGTAGGCGCTCGCCACGCACGCGCAAGGCATCTCGTCACGGCCCAAGCCAATCAACACGTTGGATTGGTCATCGTGCGTATGCACCAGATCGACGCGGTGCTTCTCAACCAACGCCCGCACCGCATGCCGCGCGCGCCGCGCATCGAAACGACTGTGCCAAGGAATCCGCTCGTCAAGCACGGACAACCCTTCCTTTTGCAACGCGCGCACGAGAAGCTCGTCCATGCCCGAAGGCGTTTCATACACGACACACAAAATGCGGAAACGGTCGCGCGGAAGACGCTTCATCAATGACATCAGGATGGTGTGGCCGCCGCCAAGGGCCCAGGTTCGAATGACATAGAGCACGGTTCGGACAGGCACGGACGCCTCCGGTCACTCGCCGTCGGAGGAAACGGCGGAAGATCGATCAGCCAAATCCTCGTGGCGCATGGCAATGACCGTGGCCACCGCGGCAATCATCCACCATATCTTCTGCTGCAACGCATGGAGGAAAATTCCCGCGCACAAAAACGTCAACATGCTGACGCCGAGAACGGCCGTCATGCGCGCAAGACGATCCTCTCCGCGCGCCTCGAAGTCCTGTCGCGCCCTCCGTAAACGACGCAGCAGCGCCCCAAAAAAGAGCAGTATCAACGCAAGCCCCACCAACCCCGTATCGCACGCGAGTTGCAAATATAAGTTATGCGCGCCCAAAAACACGGGGTTCCAGTTCTGATCCTCGACAAGCCATCGCATGATATACGCCACTTGGCTGGTTTTTTCGATGATGTGCGTGCCGAATCCGCCGAGTCCCACGCCCCAGACAGGACTTTCCGTCATGATGTCGAATGCGGCCTCCTGCAACTCAAGACGGTGCGAAACAGAGTCGCTGCGCGAGTACTGCGTGAACGTCAGCACACGCTCCTTGTAAGGGCCGGGCAACAGAAACCAGGACAAAAACACGACCATCGCAAGCGCCGTCGCGCGACGCGGCCCAACGTGAATCAGCCGACGAAAAAGCAGCAGCGCCGCCGCCACGAAACCAATCAAAAAGCCCGTGCGCGTGAACGTCAATACAAGCGCGATCAACTCGCACCCCGCTGTCAACAACACCGCCCCCTGCATCCGTCTTGTCCGGGCCGTCCCAAACCAATACGCATTCAGCGGCAACAACACGAGCAACGCCATCGCAAGCCAGTTCGAATGCCCCGCGCGCCCGCTCACGCGCACCGCCGCTCCCCCTGAAAGGCTGTCCGGATCGATATACGCGCCCTCCGCGCCCGCGCCCAGGCTTTGCACGGCGGTCGCAACATCGAGCTGCAAAGCAGGAATGAAATACTGCGCGATCGCGAAAAGCGACATCAAAAGCCCGCACACGCACAACAACACGAGGTAGCGGTGGAGCGTCGCGGGCGAGTCGAGAAGCTGCACGGAAAGAGCGAAAAACGCAACCAAAGTCGCAAGACGCACCCATTCCGGCCACTGTTGCTGATAATAAGACGAAGCGAACACGCCAACGCCCGCCCACGCGAAAAACGCCGCAAGAATGATCATTTCCTTGCCGACATGAACGCGCTGCCGCCGAACCAGCACGTTGCCCGCCCACGCGACCAGCAACGCCGCGCCGGACAC
>JAKJDA010000426.1:0-2555 GCA_022706165.1 Candidatus Hydrogenedentota bacterium
CAACCTTCGAACCGATTTTGGCGCAGCGGGCCGTCGACAAGGTCATCGCGCGGTATGTCGAGCCATCGATGCGCGACCTTGGCTTCGCGGCATATTACGCGGACGAGACCGACACGAGCGAGATTGTTTCGATGGCGTCGACCCTTCCCTTTCTCACCGAACGGCGCGTGGTGCTCGTGAACCATGCGCATCGCCTCGAATCCGAGGCGGCGGTCAAGCCCATGCTGGCCTACTTGGCCAACCCCTGCGAAACCACCCTTTTGCTGCTGGTCGCTCACCAGATCGATCGCCGCAGCAAGTTTTTCAAGGCCTGTCAAAATGCGGGAGCCGTTGTTGAGTGCCCGGAACTCAAAGGCGCGCAGATCGCCGCGTGGATTCGCGACGAGATGAAGGCCCGATCCAAAACCATCGAGCCGCGCGCCCTCGATCTGCTCATGCATCGCGCCGGCGCACATCTAAGCGACGTCAACAACGCGGTTTCGCTCGTATGCGACTATGTCGGCGCGACGGTTTCGGCGATTCGGGAGGAGGATGTGCGCGCCGCGTGCGCCGACGTCGCCGAGGACGAAATTTGGGCGTTGACCGATGCCATCGCTCAGTCGAATACCAGCGAGGCGATCTGCGTGCTGCGCGAACTCATGGGCATGGGGATGAAAGAGGTCGAGATCATGGGCGCCATCAACTGGCTGCTCAAGACCGCGTACGCGCTCACCACCTCCGGCGGATCCTCCAAAGTGAACCCATACGTCGCCCAAAAAATCGGCTCCCTCGCAGAGAAAATCGGTCCCGAGAAGATGCCTCTCACCTTCCGTTTGAGCATGGACACCGAACTCATGCTCCGATCCACGGGCGTTATCCCCGCATTGGCCCTCGAGCTTTTGGTGATTAAGCTGGCAGCGCTTGCTCGCCGCCCCTCAAAGCCAGCCCAAGGCCCCCGGAATAAAGCGCGCTGACCGGAGATCAAGTCAATTTCCCCCGCCGACAGGCCTTTGGCAAAATGACGGATTTTTTGCTTTCCATCTCCTATTACGCAATTATTAGTAGAAGGCTCAGCGGCGCGCAGCATGGGGATTGTCCCTCATTCGCATTTGGCCTAGGATATGCGTAGCGATGAATGGCGCACGAAAACCGTTTCCCGTTTTGGGCGAGGCGGGCGCGTTGTGCGGAAGGTATGCCGGCGGCTTCGTGTTGCGGATAGAGAAGATATCCGTTGCGCGCCGGAACCTTTGAGAAAAGCCGTTTTGCCATACCCGCGACGCGGGGAGGAGGGCTATTGAATATGCTTACAGCCACCACACACCGCCATATCGCGCATGTTGCCGGGGCAGTTCTGTTGGCGTTTGTCCTTATGCCGACGTTTGCCGAGGCGGCCCCTAATCTTTTGGTATGGGATGGCGAGAGCGCGTTCCAAAGCGCCTACGGTTCGGCCAGCGCCACGAACGTGTTTCGAGGGGCGGGTTGTTTTGAGGGAACGCCCGACGCGTGGCATCAATCGGCGATCCGGTTGACAGGTCTCCCAACGTATCGCGCGAACCTCTCCGAGTACGATGAAATATGGTTTTTCGCGAAGGCCGATCAACCGGGGAAAACGCTGGATTTCAGCGTGTATGCGTACCCGAGCACCAGCAACGTGGTGAACATCGATCCGTACATCCAAGGCGGCAGCTTGGACACAGCCTATCGCCTTGTGCGCATTCCAATATCGGCTCTGAAAACGGACACGTATTCGCTGGAAAAGGTGGAATACCTGTATTTTGGCGTCGCCAAGCCGACCTCGGGGCATAAACTGTACATCGATGATGTCTGGGCCGTCAGTTTTGCGGAGACGGATCCGGCCACGATCCCCGTGGTTGGCGCTCTGCCCAAGACCGATTTTGGCGATGTTTCGGTCAAGAATCCGGTGCAGATCAATTTCCCGGTATCGAATGTCGGCGCGGCGCCGCTTCAGGTCAGCAGCGTGTCGATAGCAGGCGTGAATGCGAGCGATTTTTCGGCTCCGGTTACGCCTTTCACGGTCGCGCCAGGCGCGACGCACAACGTGAGCGTTACGTTCACGCCAGCCTCTCCCGGCTTGAAATCGGCTTCGTTTGTGTTGACGCATAACCGTTCTGTCAATGGCGTTACGACCGTGGCTCCCTTGTCGGGGACCGGGACGGGTTCCACGCTTTCTTTGTCCGCCAATACGATTGATTTCGGCACGGTGGCTGTCGGGCAGAGCATGCAGTGGCGGTTGAGTGCCACCAACACCGGGAATCAGGATTTGGCTCTATCGTCCATCGTCGCTTCCAGCGAGATTTTTGCATCTTCGCTCGCTTCCGTGACGATTCCCGCAGGCGGAAGCCAGTCGTTGGACGTCACCTTTGCGCCGACGTCTTCCGGAGACGCGTCCGGGAGCCTTCACATGCATAGCAACGATCCGAACAACCCGGAAATAGTCGCGTCTCTGCTGGGAAAGGGCGTGGAGGCGGGCGATTCTTCGGCGGGGCTTACGGTCCGGACAAGCGGAGTGACGTCGAGTTCCGTCGATTTGACATGGGGCCGGCTATTGGGCGGGG
>JAKJDA010000426.1:2565-2853 GCA_022706165.1 Candidatus Hydrogenedentota bacterium
CGTTTATATCGGGGCGGAGCCGCCCGCGGTGCGCGGGGCCGCCTTGCCGGATTCGCTGTTGTTGGCTTCTTTTCCCGCTTCGACCACGTCGTATCGCATCGAAAAACTTGCTGCCGCAGTGGACGTGTTTATTCGCGTCGAGACGATTTCCGGGGGCAATGTTCTTGCGGCGGGCAATGCGCATGTTCGGACGGTAGGGGGGCAGGTGGCCGATCTGAATTCACAGGTGCGCCAGGTGCATCTTTACGCGCCCAATATATTGCTGCTGGTTATGGCGGATATGAATGT
>JAKJDA010000427.1 GCA_022706165.1 Candidatus Hydrogenedentota bacterium
TCTTTTGCACCCCTTGCGACGCTTGCGTTAATGCCTTCTGCCCGGCACTTTTCCATACCGTGGAAAAATATTTTCCACACTGTGGAAAAATCGCGTATGGTTTTCCACACTGTGGAAAACGTTCAACCCCCATTCTTAATTCTTCATTCTTAATTCCTAATTGATTATGAACACCTTCCCCCTCACCCTCGCGCAGACCGAGGACCTCGCCCAGAAGTTCCCCACCCCCTTCCACCTCTACGACGAGGCGGGCATCCGGGACAACGCGCGGCGGCTGATCAAGGCGTTTTCGATTTTCCCCGATTTCCGCGAGTTTTTCGCCGTCAAGGCCGCGCCCAATCCGTTCCTCCTCAAGATTCTCGCTGCCGAGGGGCTCGGTGCCGATTGCTCTTCCCTGGCCGAGCTGCGTCTGTGCGAAGCCGTCGGCTTGCGCGGCGACCGCGTGATGTTCACCTCCAACGAAACCCCCGACGAGGAGTTTCGCGAAGCCCGCCGCCTCGGCGCCATCATCAACCTCGACGACATTACGCACATTGATGCGCTCGTGGCGGCAACGGGCTCGCTGCCGGAAACGCTGTGCTTCCGCTACAACCCCGGTCCGCTCAAGGCCGGAAACGCCATCATCGGCCACCCGGAGGAAGCCAAATACGGCCTGACTCGCGAGCAGCTTTTTGCCGCCTACGCCCGCGCTGGCGAACTTGGCGTCAGGAAATTCGGCCTGCACACCATGGTGGTTTCCAACGAACTCGACGAGCAATACCACATCGAAACCGCGCGCATGCTGTTCGAGCTGGCGGTGGAAATCCACCGGCGCCTCGGCATCCGCATGGCCTTCATCAACACCGGCGGCGGCATTGGCATTCCCTACCGCCCGGAGCAAAAGGCCGTGAACTACGAGACCATCGCCCGCGGCGCGCGCAAGCTCTATGACGACATCATCGTGCCCGCCGGTCTGGATCCGCTGGCCTACAACATGGAATGCGGCCGCGCCATCACCGGGCCCTACGGCTGGCTCGTCACCCGCGCTATCCGCCGCAAGGACACCTACCGGTCCTACATCGGCGTGGACGCCTCGATGGCCAACCTGATGCGCCCGGGCCTGTACGGCGCGTATCACCACATCACTGTCCTCGGCAAGGAAAACGCCCCCGCGACAAAGACCTACGACGTCGTCGGCTCGCTGTGCGAGAACTGCGACAAGTTCGCCATCCAGCGCGAGCTCCCCGAAATCGCCATGGGCGATTTGCTGGTCATCCACGACACGGGCGCCCACGGCCACGCCATGGGCTACAACTACAACGGCAAGACCCGCTCCGCCGAACTGCTCCTGCGGCCGGACGGGTCCGTCATCCAGATCCGTCGCGCCGAAACCCTGGACGATCTTTTCGCGACCCTCGACCTCGAGTCCGTTTCCGATTTTAGGTAGGGACGCCCCTCCAGAGGCGGGCAGACTGCGCTGCCGGCGTCCGCTCAACAGCCCGGTCGTCTCGGCGAGACGACCCAACCTTTCCGATCCATGGCTGGAGCGCGCTCCGAATCCATTCCAACCCCGTCCAACGCCATCGTCCCCGAGTTGCCCATTCTCTATTGTGCCGCCTTGCCTTCCCGGCGCATACATTTCATCCTGTACGCAGTTCAAGGAGACACTTCCATAAAATGAAAATAGGCGCTCGGATGGGCGATCCGTTCTCTGCACAATTGATGTTTCAGATCGATCAGTTCATCTGCCGCGCGGATGGTCAGGCGAAGGAAAACGCTTGGCCCTGACCGATTCCCAGGTCCGTTCCGCCCTCATCACGACGATCAAGAAACTGGAAGGCGCGGACCCGGCCATTCCCCGAGCCAACGATCGGGACGCGATCTTGGCCGAACTAATCGAAACCCTCTGCCTCGCCAGCCAAGATCTCGGCGAAAAGTTCACCGCTGTGGATGGCGCAGAGGTCGAACAAGACCTCGCGGCCGCCGATTGGACCAAGGCCATCGAAGCGGTCGAGCATTCCCTTCAAATCCGGAAAAGCCCGGTTCCCGGATCCAGGTGCTATCTCGATTACGTCCAGCAGTTGATCGCGGATGCCAAGCGCCATCTGCAAGATAAACGATAGTCGCCATCGAAAAACCCGCCCCGGGAATGGCATCCGCCTCCGGCCGACGCGACGCCGCCCGAGAACTCGAACCGGACTTTATAAAATCCGGACTTTATAAAATCCGGTTGGATTTTTCCGCCTCTGTTTTGCTACGTTTTTTCTCATCGCCCACCTGTGCAGGAGTCAATACCATGCCGAAATACAGCGACATCGAAGACGCGATTGATTACGTGAGTTCCAGCCAGTACGGCGACCACCGCG
This sequence comes from Candidatus Hydrogenedentota bacterium, assembly GCA_022706165.1. GTDB lineage: Bacteria > Hydrogenedentota > Hydrogenedentia > Hydrogenedentales > SLHB01 > JAKJDA01. The sequence goes on from JAKJDA010000427.1 coordinate 2,346, forward strand.
CGGTCTACGACCGCCAAACAGGCGAATTGTTCTTCGCCGGAGACATGGCCGGCATAAACGAAATCCCCGCGGTACTCGACGACAAGCGCCATCTCGAAATCCCCCACAAGAACGACCTGGACCTGGGGCGCAACCTGGTCTTCCGGTTTGTCCGCAATGCGATGCCGGAGGCGGAAGACCAAGTCTGCCACTTCTTCCGGCGCCGCGGCGCCTACGGACATTTCAAAAACTTCCTCGACGGGCGCGGCCGGCTCCAAGCCTGGCATGATTATGAAAAGGCCGAGTGGCACCGGGCCATCCAGGCTTGGTGCCGCGAAAACAACCTGAAAATCGCGGATAACGCTCCGGGCGCCCCGGCCCCTAACGACTTCCTGCGAATCGACCCGGACCGCTGCACGCGCTGCGGACGCTGCGCGCAGGTCTGCCCCATGGGAATCGTCGCCCCGGCCACGCCGGATGTTTTGCCATTCGTGAAGGACGAAGACCTCGCGCGCTGCCTCTTCTGCGG
>JAKJDA010000428.1 GCA_022706165.1 Candidatus Hydrogenedentota bacterium
CGTGAGTGTCACGGGCGACGAGGTGCTGTTGGCCATGACCAATCCGCTGGATTTGATTGCAATAGAGGACGTGGAGTTGGCGAGCGGGCGTCGCGTCGAACCGGCTGTCGCTACGGCGACCGCCATTCGCAGGGCGATTGTCCGGAGTTTCGGATTGCGATAGGCGTTGCATGGCGGCGCGCATGGGGCGTGCGGGTCATGTACGTATAGGGAGAATCAGGATGAAGCATGTAACCTTCGTTTCGAAGCATTTGCCTTGTTTGGCCAGCGTGGAGAAGGCGACCGGAACGGGATCGGCGTTGCTGGGGTCGTTGTTTCGGTCGGCGCTTTTCCGTTGGTTGTTTGGGAAAGGCGCCTAGTACGCATTCTTGCGCGCGCTGACGGCGCGAGGGCATTTTGCAGGCAGGGAATTTGCTGTGGGGCAGGTTTTGCGCCGGGGCGCGGTCGTTCTCGGGGCGAAGGTGCGTGAAATGCCGGGCGCGGGCGCGTGTCCACCCTTCTGGGAGTTGCGTGGCGGATGAGCGCGTCGGCGCGTCTTGCGCGGACGAGGCGATTGCCATGCGATTTGTCGCGCCGGGGCGTTGCGGGCCGGATTCATGGAAAATATCTGAAAGCAATGGCCCCGGCTATTTCGGGGAAGGGGGAGATATGGCTGTTACGCCGTCGACGATGTTGCCGCTTGGGACGGAGGCCCCTGATTTTGCGTTGCCGGACACGACGGGGCGCGTGGTGACGCGCGACTCGGTTCGCGGCCCGAAGGGGCTTCTGGTGATGTTCATCTGCAACCATTGCCCCTTTGTCAAGCATGTGCGGAGTGAACTTGCCCGTTTGGGACGGGAATTGCCGTCGCAGGGGATTCATGTCGTCGCTATCAACGCAAACGATGCCGAGGCGTACCCCGAGGATAGTCCGGCGCAGATGGCGGCGGAGGCGATAGATGCGGGATATGTTTTCCCTTATTTGTATGACGAGACCCAGTCCGTGGCCAAAGCATACCGTGCAGCGTGCACGCCCGACGTGTTCCTTTTCGATGGCGAGTTGCGACTTGTGTACCGAGGCCAGTTGGATGGGAGTCGTCCGGGCAACGACATTCCCTTGACGGGAGGGGATATTCGGGCTGCGACGGCTGCGTTGGTTTCCGGGGAGCGTCCTTTGCCGGATCAGAAGCCGAGCATGGGCTGTAATATCAAGTGGAAGGCGGGCAACGCGCCGTCGTACGCGGGATAGAGCAGTTTGACTTTTTATGCCTACGGTCAGTCTTGAGAGAGCATTTTCGCCAGGGTTTCTTGAGCGCATATGGCGTAGGCATAATTAACGAAACTGCTCTAGTCGGGGCAGGAAGGCGTTTTGAAGTGGTCAAAACCGGTGAGTAGGGAGGGGGCTCCGTCCAGGCGTCCGCCGGTCCATTCGTCCGTGAATTCGCCGACGATGGTCACGGGAGTGGTGAACTCGCTGGCGAAGGCGTTCATCGTTTCGTTTGCGTCGGAGGGGGATAGGGCGAAGGCGAGTTCGTAGTCTTCTCCGCCGCTGAGCATGAAGGGGAGCGGATCGAGGCGGTTTTCGGCGCAGTATTGGGCGAGGGGGTCGATTAGGGGCAGACGGGCGGCGGCGATGTTGACGCCGAGGCCCGAGGCGTTTGCGATATGGCGCGCGTCTTGTGCGAGTCCGTCGCTGATGTCGATCATGGCGTGAATGGCGGGGCGGGCGCACAGCCATTGTCCTTCCGCGATGCGGGGATGGGGGGTTGCGTGGGCGTGGACGAGCGCGGGCTCGGCGTGTCCGTGTTGGATGGCGTGCAGGCCGGCGGCGGAGGCTCCCGTGGAACCGGTGATGGCGAGCAGGTCGCCGGGGATGGCGCCGCGTCGTCGCAGGAATCGATTGCCCAGGGGTTCTCCGATGATCATGACGTCGATCACGATTTTTTGTTCGGAACGCGTGGTGTCGCCGCCGACGATGATGGCTCCGAAACTGGACAGAGCGTTGGACATGCCTCGGTAGAGTTCTTCGATGTAGGAGACTTTGACGTTGCCGGGGCATGCCAGGGAGACCAGGCTGAAGAGGGGGATGCTGCCCATGGCGGCGATGTCGCTGAGGCTTGCGGCGGCGGCTTTCCAGCCGATTTGTCCGGGGGCCAAGGTATCGCGCCGGAAATGGATGTCCTCAAGGCACAAATCCGTGGAAACGAGCAGGAGCCGGTCGTGCATGCGCAGAACCGCGCAATCGTCGCCGATGCCTTCGACCACCAGCGCGGATGTGGGGAGCAGCTTGGTTAGGCGGTCGATGAGTCCGAATTCGCCGAGTTCACCGACCGTTTGCATGCGGCAGTCCTCCTTCTTCCAGGGCGCGCCATGCTTTTGGCAGCGATTTGATGAGGTCGCGTGCGATGAGGGCGCGTTCTGTTTTGCGTTGGGCCGCTAGGTCGCCTGCAAGTCCGTGGAGATATGCGCCCAGCAGCGCGGCGGGAAAAGCGGCCATTCCCTGCGCCAAGAGTCCGCCAATCAATCCCGACAGGACATCGCCCGCGCCGCCTGTGGCCATGCCGCTGTTGCCGGTTGGGTTGATGCGCGTTTCGCCCGAGGGATCGGCGATGACCGTGCCATGCCCTTTCAGCACGACGACGCAGCGGTGGGACGCCGCGAATTCCCGCGCCGTTTCTTCGCGAGCATCCTGGATTTCCTGCGTCGAACATCCGGTTAGGCGCGCCATTTCTCCCGGGTGTGGCGTAAGGATGCGCGGCGCGGGCGCGGCATCCAGTGCGCCGAGGTCCGAGACGAGGGCATTGAGTCCGTCCGCGTCAATCAACAGGGGAACGGGACAACGCCGCGTGAATTCAATGGCGAAGCGTTGCGTT
>JAKJDA010000429.1 GCA_022706165.1 Candidatus Hydrogenedentota bacterium
CCCCTTCGAGGCATGACACGCCTGAGTCAAGACGCGGCATTCCTCGATGGACACGCCAGCCGGAACCTCGCTGAGGACATGCAGGCCGCGCGCCAATGCGGCGACGCTCTGCGGCACATGAAACGGCATGGGCGTTCCGATAATCACGGCATCGAGTTCGGACGAGGCGAGCATCTCCTCGTACTCCACGTACTGCTCCGCCGCGCCCAGACGTTCCGCCGCAGCGGACAGTTTCTCGGCGTTGACGTCGCACACGGCATGAAGACGGACCCGGTCAAGGACGTCGCAGGCGCCTTGGAAACCCGCGCCGCGCCCGCACGCCCCGACAATGCCAATGTTCAGCTTCTCCATTGCGGTCATGCACGACTCCCTTCGCCGCAACGAAAACGTAAAACGGCCTCCCGTGTCCCGCGCCCGCCCGCCGAAAGAGGACAACATGTCCGCTTCCCCAAAAGCAAATTGCCTGCAAAAGATAATGAGTGCCGAAGACTGTCCTGTCTGACGGAAAGGCCGTCGGTCTTGATCCTCGGCTGGAACCGATGCGACACGTTATTCTCCCTGTCCCGAACCCATGCCCCCGCGATTCTCGCGTGTATTTGTGACGGAAGGAGCATCGCGGCCCGCCCAGCAATGCTTTTCCAGATAGGCGCGTTTTTCGTGTGCGCTCATTCGTTTTGTCGGCAAGGTGCGTGCTTGCACCTTCTGCCAATACGCGGCGGTTTCGCCTATGGGCCGCGCTGGAACGCCTGCGGCAATTACCCCCGACGGAATATCCTTGTTAACCAATGAATGAGCGCCGATCACTGCATTGTCGCCGATGGCGACCCCGGGAAGAATGATGCAGCCCATGCCGATAAATACATTATTTCCCACGGTTATCGGCGCAAATAGATCGGAATCCGGCGCTTCATGCCGAAAAACCCACAAAACCCCGTCGTGCGTAACAAAATGAGAGTCCGTTATACTCACATGGTTCCCAAGGGTTACCAGGTATGGCTCCGTTCCGAAATCGACGTTGATAAATCGACACCCTTCCCCAAACCGCACCCCGATTTTCCGCGCGTAAGACTCGGGCGAGAGCCTTTTGTGCAGCGCGTCTCTTACAATCGAAAGCATCCCAAGGGCGTTCATTGCCCAATACCTCCATGCTGATCCATGTACTCCATGACCTGCTCGGCAACTTCCGAAAATCCATCGCCGGAAGTATGGCCATCGCATGGGACAAACATAGCCTCGATGCGTTCCGGCGGATAGCGGATGGTCAACGTAGAAACACCTGCTTGTGTTGCGGCCTGCACGACATTTTCCTGGGGCAGTGTCCATTGAAACGTATATTCCGGCAGCCGTTCCGCCAGAATATTCGTAAGTCGAATCCAGTACGCTTGCTCACGATAGCATTCTTGGGCTATCACCACAAGCAGACGGGCGTTCTGGCTTGCGACGGCCTCTCGCATAGCGGCAAAGAGACGCCGAAGCGTGTCAACGGCCGTCGTCCGCTCTGTTTTCAAATCGGCGATGGCCGGCCAATAACGCGCCGCATAGTGAAACGGGTCTTTGCGGACCTGCTCCTGTTGACGACGTTCGTATTCCTCGGGCGGACAATCGGTTTCCATAGTTTCCTGTGTTACCAGGGGGGTCCATCGAAAGCGGAGACTCCCTGCCCGTATCGCGCGCATGAGTTGTGCCGTCGGGCTCCACGGAGCGATGCGAGCGATCATCGGAGGCGACACCCCGGGCGGAATGTTGAAGCGACGATTCAAGCCATCAAAGTCGGATGCAAATCGCAACGGAATCTGGGGATCGTATAACAGGGGACGGGTATAGGCGAGCTGATCGTGCTGCACAAAAGCATGAGGTTTGGGATACCTATAGTCAATGCCTGCCGAAAGATTTGTCATGTCGTTCACGGGATTCAGATATACGACCACCCAAGCGTTCGGGCGCAGTGCGCCAAGCGACTTGAGGCGGAGATAATACTGCTCTGGGCCGTAACCAGGAACGCCCGCGTTAAGCACGAGCGGAACGCGCGCCGCATGCTTTTCTTTGAGCAGGCGATGCAGGTGACTCGAGAAGGTTTGATCCTCGGGCACGCCAAATCCGAAGACGTGCGAATCACCCAGCAGCACGATATCGCATGCGCCCGAGGCATGGATTTCCTGCCCATCGAGACGGAAAGCGTCATTGGTTCTGTAGACGACATCAAACCCTTTGGCGTGACTGACAGAGCGATGAACGGCGTAGGGAGTGAGCACCCAGCCCATGGTTTCGTCTTGACGGAGATAGCTGCAATGGGGACACGGAATGGACGTGAAAAATACGCGCGACGCTAGCGCAAAAGAACAAAGCTCGATGCCCCCCCAAACGAGGGCCGTAAGAACACAGAAAAGCAACCCCGCTTTTGTCGCGACGCAAAGGCGGCGGAAGGTCGGGGTCGAGATATTGTTGACGGCCATTTGTTGTTCGGCTCCTGCAGCGGCAAATGCCCGCGCCCCCGCCGCAATTTCACGACGAGATTATGCCCTCTTCATGGCGTCCCGATTGTAGTTCTTTTCCCCAAAACCGCGCGGAATTTGGCAAGCAATAGGCGCATTGCCCCGTGAAACTGTTGACGCTCGCGCGGAGTGGCTATCAACCAATAGCATCCATACAGAAAGGCGGACACCGATGCAAATGCAAGAAGCATCCGGCCGGCCTCGCCATTCAATGCGCGAATGGAACTGCCGACAACCGCCACGCCAAAAGTCGCTGCGGCCACGCCTGCAGCAATGGCGAGAGGTTGGCCGTAGGCGCGTCTCCAAATCTCGCAGGCGCTGACGCGAACCGCTTTGGCTCCAGCATTCACCTGGA